>NZ_JBRIIQ010000099.1:0-13093 GCF_052976905.1 Glaciimonas sp. GG7
AGCTTCTCTAAGCGCCCGGTTCATCGAGCACGAATCGATTCCCACCATCAAAAGTATGCCCGGCACCATTAAAGAAATTCTGCCCCAACACCCCAAAATTCGCATACTGCTTATTAAACAAATTATCAACACGCGCAAACAATTGCAGCTGCTTAGTCAACGAATAAGTCGTATCCAGATTGACCATAAAGTAACCCGGGATTTTGCCGTTGCTGTCTTGGTTATTCTCGTCACCACGCGCAAAGATATTGCTGCGATAGACCACGTTAGTCCCAACGTTCCACACCGGTGTAGCGCTGTAGTCGAGACGTAACTTGAAGGTGTTTTGTGGAATGCCCGGCAGCTTGTTGCCACTGTTGACGGTGATGTCGCCGTTGCTGTTGGCGCTGGAGTTACTGGCGCTGTGTTCGACAAAGGCGGTTTGGTAGGTGGCGTCGATATAGCTGTAAGCCATCGTCACACCCAGATCGCCGACTTGGGTGTGGGCGGCGACTTCTAGTCCCTGGCGACGTGTTTTACCGACGTTTTGAAAGTAACCGGTGGAAGACGACGCGCCGCTGCTGCTGATGAATTGGATATCGTTGTCTAGCGCGGTGCGAAAGACTGAGGCGCTCCAGTTAGTGGCGTTGCCTAGTTTGCCGCGTAGACCGAATTCGCCGGTTCTGGCGATGACCGGTTTTAAGGCCGGGTCGGCGATGAAGTCATTTGGCAATGAGCATGGGGCGTTAGGGTCTGCGCACGCTAGTTCAATGGCCGTTGGCGTGCGCATGCCTTCGTTGTAGGTGGCGTAGGCGGTCAATGCCTCGGTCGGATTGTAGGTCAGACCTGCGCCAGGGTTGAAGCGGGAGAAGGTGTTTTTGCCGTTCAGTAGCGGTTGCAAGCCGGTCTGGTCGCTGATGTTGACCCGTGCAGAGTTGTAGCGACCGGAGCCGGTGAGGGACCATTGCTCGTTGAGCGCCAAGGTGTCGGAGGCAAAAACACTGAGGTTACTGTTGTGGGTTTTGGCGTCGGTGCGCAGGGCAAAGTCATCGATGCCTACCGTATTACGGCCATTCTCAAACTGGGCGTCTTGCGCTAGTTGCTTAAAGCGGGCATTGGCAAAGTCACCGGCGACGCCGACGACGACATGATTGTCCATGGCGCCGAGCTTGCCGAGATAGCTGAGTTGCGCACCGAAGCCGTAGCTGGCTTGATCGATGAGGGAGCGAGTATTGTTGGCTTGCGGACTATTCGCATTCGTGGGGTCAAAGTCACCGTTGACGTTGCTGCTGATATTGTCGTTTTTATAGTTGCGATAGTACGCATTGGTCGACAACTGTAGTTTGTCGTTATAAAAATGGCTGGCGGACAAACTCAACATTTGCGCGCGGTTGATGTTTTCGTCGGGGAAGGTGTAGGCCTGACGGCGATTGTCGAGAAACGAGCGCGGGATGGTTTGCGTGCCTTGCAGATCGTTGTCGGCGGCGGTCAGACTTAAGGAGACCGTGGTGTCGGCGTCCTGATACCCCACCTTGCCGAAGAATTGCTTGACCCGACTTGGGTTGTGATCGCCCCAACCGTGGTCCAGTGAGTCATTGGCGGTGAGGAAATAATCGATGTTGCCGACGGTACCGCCCTGCTCGACTTCTAGCGTTTTACGACCGAACGATCCGCCCGATAGTTCGACTTGACCGCCGGGGTTAGTGCGGCCATTTTTGGTGGTGATCGCCAGTGCGCCACCTAGTGTATTGAGACCGAACACCGGGTTCGAGCCGGGCATGACCTGCAAGTTGGCAATCGCCGATTGCGGTAACAAATCCCAGTTAACGACGTCGCCAAAGGGTTCGTTGATACGCACACCGTCTTGAAATACCGACAGGCCTTGCGGTGTACCCAGTAGCGGCGAGGCGGTGAAGCCGCGATAGTTCACGTCCGGTTGGTAGGGATTGCCCTGGGCCGAGTTGATGGTGACGCTGTTGACATTTTGCTCGAGGAATTCGGTGATGTTGCCAGCGTGTTGGCGCGCAATCGCTGTGCCATCGACGCTTTGCACGGCTGCGGCCACGTCACGCAACGGCAAGCCAAGACCGGACAGCGGGGTGGTGCCGATGACGACAATGTCAGGTAATGTTTGATCGCTTGATTTGACTGTATCGGCAGCGAAAATGGGACCCTGCAGTAGTAATAAGACACTTCCGAGCGCGATTGCGGGCGCGCCGGGCAAGGATTTGCGGCTAGACATGTTCATCTCCAGATATTTTTTTATAATGAATGTGGATTGCTCACTGCATACAAATGACGGCGCAAAACGCATAACAAGCACTGACAATTATTCTACGCAGCAATATTCATGCCGACCATAAAATATGGTCGGCCGTAGCGTTTCGTTGCAGATATGGGATAGGTGACGGGTAATCGTGGCGAGATTATTTGCGCGACTGTAGTAGCTTAACAACATCGAGATGGCCATTTTCATCGGCCATTTGCAATACGGTTTTGCCGCGATTATCGATCAGCGCCGGGTCAGCGCCGCGCTCGAGTAGCAATTGTGCCGTCTCCACATTCCCGGATGCGCCAGCCCACATTAAGGCGGTCAGGTCGTTTTGGTAGAGCGCATTCGGGAGTACGCGTTTGGTGTCGAGCAAGTACGCAACGATCTCGGTTTGCCCCTTGCCGGCAGCGTAGACCATCGCACTTTTGTGCATTTGATCGACTGCGTTGACGTCGGCATTTTTATCGATCAGCAACCGCGCCATCGCAGGATGACCGTAAAAGGCGGCGGACATCAAGGGCGTGACTTTTTCTACGTTGGCAAGATTGACGTCGGCGCCGCGGGCAATCAGCAGCGCCACGATGTCCATGTGATCACCTTTGATGGCCGTCATCAGTAACGAGTCCCCGTTGCGGTTGCGGGTGTTGGGTGCGGCACCTCGCTCGATAAAGTCTTTGAAGGTACTGGCGTTGCCGCTGCGGGCGGCCGCCAGCGCCTGGCGATTGAGGTCAGACTGATCCTGGTCAGCTGCCAGGGCTGCGACGTTGGTGATGGTTGAAAAAAATACTATTAAAAAAACTGACCGCATGACTTTCATCTTTTGTCCTGGTTGTTACCTGATTGTTGCGTTGTTGTTGCGTTGTTGTTGCCTGATAATTTTGTCGTCATTTCTTGTGCACGCTTAGTACATATTTCGCGTTGTAGCCATTGTAATGAAGCAATTTTTCAGCGGGGAACTATTTTTACTAGATTGCATTATAAATACGCGATATTATGCGAAATCGGAATTATGTCCCAGGCAATTTTACGCCTTGTATTTAACACTGATATGTCGGCAATTCGTTTGCACCACATCTGGTTACGTATGGTGCGACGACAAAATAAGAGTATTTAAGTTATCTAAAACACCACCAAGTAACATCCTAAGGGGAGAATTATGAAGACAGCAATGTTTAAACTAGCCAGTCGATGTGCGCTGGCCGTATGCGTGATTGCCAGTTCTGGCATCGGCTACGCGCAAGAAACGCAAGGCGGCGCAGGTATTAAACCGGTACCGATGTCCAAAGCCTTGGTCCCGGTCAGCCAGGCCATGCTCGACGGTGCAGCCAAAGATAGCAAAAACTTTTTGCACACCAACGGCGACTACGCACAAACGCGTTTTTACCCGGCGTCGCAAATCAATTCCAAGAACGTAGCGACACTGAAGCCAAAGTTTGTATTTCAGACCGCCATGATCGAATCGATGGAAACAGCACCGATTGTGGTCAATGGCGTGATGTTTCTCACTACCTCCTATAACTATGTCTACGCAATCGATGCGGTGACAGGGCAGGAATTTTGGCATTACAAACATAAGATGGGCCCGGTGACGACGTTCTGTTGCGGACCGAACAATCGCGGTGTCGCGGTCTCCGATGGCAAGCTCTACATGGGCACATTGGATTCCAAACTCATTGCGCTCGACACCAAGACCGGCAAATTGTTGTGGGAAACTGAGATCGCCGATCCTGAAAAAGGTTACAGCGAAACAATGGCCCCGACAGTGGCTGACGGCAAAGTCTTAATCGGCACCAACGGTGGCGAATACGGCATCCGCGGCTTCGTCAAGGCGTTCGATGCTGCGACTGGCAAACTGGTCTGGACTTTCTATACCATCCCAGAAAAAGGCCACGAAGGCGTGTGGGCTACAACGGATGCAACCGGTCGTGATATGCACCGTGATATCGCTGCTGAAAAAGTCGCTTTCGCTAAAAAATCTGACTTCCACGAGACCTTGGGTGGCGGTGTCTGGACGACTCCGGCGATCGATCGCGCTACTAACACCGTCTTTTTCGTCGTCGGCAATCCATCGCCTGACTTGTACGGTGCTGAGCGTCCGGGCGACAATTTGTATACCGATTCACTGGTTGCCATTGACCTCTCAACCGGCAAATACAAATGGCACTCACAGTACATCGCACATGACGTGTGGGATCTGGATGCAGTGAGCCCACCGATTCTGGTGGATGTCAAAGACAAGAACGGCAAGATGATTCCAGGCGTGATCCACGGCGGCAAAACCGGCCATGTGTATGTGCATGATCGTAGCAATGGCAACTTGATTCGCTTCTCAGACGCTATGGTCCCACAAGAAAATATGTGGACCCTGCCGACTGCTACCGGTGCACGTATGTTGCCGGGCGCAAACGGTGGTGTGGAATGGTCACCGATGGCCTACAACGCTGGCGCACGCTTGACCTATGCGCTGAACCTGAATCAACCGATGACGTATCAGGTCGATGGTTCAAATTATCCGAACGGCAAATTGTGGCTGGGCGGCGCGTTTAAAAATGCAGCTGGCGAAGAGCAATCAGGCAACGTTACCGCTGTGAATATCGACACCGGCAAAATCGCATGGCAAACCAAAACCGCTCAACCGATGATCGGTGGCGCCTTGGCGACAGCGGGTAATCTGGTGTTTGCGGGCGAAGGCAATGGTTTGTTCAATGCCTACGATGCTAAAACCGGCAAAGTGCTATGGCAATACCAGTGCGGTGCAGGTGTTAATGCGCCACCAGTGTCGTACATGGTCAACGGTAAGCAATACATTGCCGTTGCTGCTGGCGGCAACTCGCAAATGGACTTCAAACGCGGCAATAGCGTGATGGTGTTTGGTCTGTAAGTGCATGGTAATAGCGGCATATATATTGCTTTAGGCTGCTGATTTAACCAAAAAAGAGAACGCGACGCACATCGTCGCGGTCTCTTTTTTATTCTTTACTAGGTATAGAAACAAAATGAAAGTAACTCACCTGATGCTTGCGGCAAGTTTTGCTGCCCTGTCCGCCCTGTCCTTTCAAAGCCACGCTGCTGATATTGAAGCTGGAAAGACCAAAGCGGCCGCCTGCATGGCCTGTCATGGCGTGGCGGGCAACTCAACCATGCCGCTCATTCCGGTGTTAGCCGGACAGAATGCGCGTTACCTGTACCTGGAATTGCGTGACTTTAAAGAAGGTGCGCGTGTCAATCCGATGATGTCCCCGATGGCGGCGAATCTGTCTAAGGAAGACATGCAGGATCTGGCGGCCTATTTTGCTGCGCAAACGCCGACTGCGATCGATTTCAAGGCTGATCCTGACCGTGTAAAACTAGGATTTGCAAAGTCCGAAGAAGTGCTGTGTTCGATGTGCCACCTCGGCGGAATGAAGGGGCAGAATGAAATCCCGAAACTGTCCGGTCAGCATTACGAGTACATCAAAAAACAACTGATGGATTTCAAAGCACGCGATCGGCACAACGATGCGGGCAATATGACGTCCGTTGCGAAAACATTAAGTGACGACGATATTGTTAATCTTGCGCAATACATCGCCAATATTCATTAAAACAGTCATCGTCCGAAATATGAACAATGCAAACCGCAACTGCTCCAATTTGGAACGCCACTCAATGAACCGCAGGTAGTGGCGGACCAGAAAAATTGGGCATGAAAGTTGCTGCAATTTGTGGTGATTGTCTGAAACGTCAGTGTACTTACTGATCAGTTACTGATGAGCGTACAATCATTTACATATAGTCAACTTGCAATACCATTAAATATGTTGTAATACCGAGTAGTAACCGTTGTACTTTATTAATGTAAAAAAACTGGAGATTTAATATGAATTGGACTAAACCTGCATTTACAGATCTACGTTTTGGTTTTGAAATCACAATGTACATTGCGAATCGTTAATTGATTCTCAGGCGGCGATGGGTAAAACCAATCGCCGCCTTTATTACTGGCCTCAGATGTAGTCTCACGTTTTACTCTCTTCCGTCGTTCCGTATTTCTTACCCACTCCATAACAACAATAATGAAAATCATCGTATTAGGCTCGGCCGCAGGTGGTGGCTTTCCGCAATGGAACTGCAATTGCAGCAATTGCAATGGCGTGCGCAATGGCACCATGAACGCTACGGCCCGTACACAATCATCGATTGCTGTCTCAGCCAATGGGTACGATTGGGTATTGATCAACGCCTCGCCGGATATTCTGACCCAGATTCGCAACACCCCCGCTTTGCAACCGAACCGCAAGCAACGCGACACCGGCATTGCGGCGGTGATCCTGATGGATGCGCAAATCGATCACGTGACCGGATTGTTGATGCTGCGCGAGAACCGCACACCGTTGCAGCTCTATTGCACGCCATCGGTCCGGGATGACCTGACCACCGGTTTGCCGCTCATGCACGTGCTGTCGCATTATTGCGACGTGCAATGGCATGCGTTGCCGACCAATGAATTTACTCCCCACACCGCCATTGAAGTGCCGGGAATCGAGGGTATTCGCTTCACGCCGCTGGCGCTGAAAAGCAAAGCGCCACCGTATTCTCCGCACCGTGCCGACCCGCAACCGGGCGACAACATCGGGCTGATGATCGAAGATATCGCTACCGGCAAAAAGCTGTTTTATGCGCCCGGTCTGGGTGAGATCGAACCGCACGTTGACGCTGCAATGCAAGCCGCCGATTGCCTGCTGGTCGATGGCACGCTATGGACTGAGGATGAAATGATTACCCTGGGCTTCTCTAAAAAGAAATCCGCCGACATGGGCCATCTGCCGCAAACCGGTGATGGCGGCATGATCGCCGTACTCGATGCCGTGGGCGCACGCCGCAAAATTCTCATTCACATCAACAACACTAACCCGATTCTGGACGCCGACTCTCACCAGCGTGCGACCCTGACCCAACACGGCATTGAAGTCGCCTTTGACGGCATGGAGATTGTTTTATGACGACTATCACGTTGGCAGAGAAGATAGCGGTAACCATCGACAGCGCGCCCTGGAACCGTGAAGAATTTGAGGCGCAATTGCGTGCTAAAGGCGCGGGCTATCACATCCATCATCCGTTTAACGTCAAGATGACCAACGGTCAACTGAGCGATGATCAGGTACGCGGCTGGGTCGCCAACCGGTTTTACTATCAAATCAAAATTCCGCAAAAAGATGGCGCGATCATTGCCAATTGCGATGACCGCGAGACCCGCCGCAAATGGGTGTTGCGCATCCTCGATCACGACGGCTGGGAAGACAATGCTGGTGGCATGGAAGCCTGGACCGCGCTGGGCGAAGCGGTCGGGATTCCCCGCGCTGATTTATGGTCGTTGAAACATGTCGTGCCGGGCGTGCGCTTTGCGGTCGATGCGTATGTCAACTTTGCCAAGCAGTCGCCGTGGCAAGAGGCAGTCTGCTCGTCGCTCACCGAAATGTTCGCTCCGAAGATACACAAAGACAGATTATCGAACTGGCCGCAGCATTACCCTTGGATCGACACGGCTGGCCTCCAGTATTTCCGCAGTCGCATTTCGCTTGCCGAACGCGACGTCGAACACGGGCTACAAGTGACGCTGGAGCACTTCACCACCCGCCAACAGCAACACCGTGCGTTGGACATTTTGCAGCTCAAGCTCGATATTTTATGGTCGATGCTCGACGCAATTGATCGCGCCTACCCCGACATACCAAAGGCCTTATGAACACTTTTCCTGACAAACCAAAGCTGTCCAAATTATTTCGATTGCAATGGGAAGAAGCGCAGATCAGCTATGTGCTGCTGTATCCGGAAGGCATGGTCAAACTCAATCACAGCGCCGGTGAGATTTTAAAGCGCTGCGATGGCGTGCGCGATTGTGCGGCCATTGTGAGCGATATAGAAACCACTTTCGACGCGCAAGACCTGACCGACGATGTCGAAGAATTTTTAGAAACCGCAACAAAACAGGGCTGGATTAGCTAATCACGATGGATACGCACAATACGCTTGCCGAAACACCTTTGGCCTCACCTCCCCTATGGTTACTGGCAGAGCTGACGTATCGCTGTCCACTGCACTGCGTGTTTTGCTACAACCCCCTGAACTACGCCGAAAACCGCCATGAGCTGACGACTGCGCAATGGTTTGACGTGATGCGTCAAGCGCGCAAATTGGGCGCGGCGCAACTCGGCTTTTCGGGCGGCGAACCGCTGCTGCGCGACGACTTGGAAGAGCTGATCGGCGAAGGTCGACGGCTGGGGTTTTACACCAATCTGATCACCTCCGGCGTCGGTTTGACCGAGCCGCGTATCGCTCGGATGAAAGAACTGGGACTGGATCACATCCAGCTGTCGTTTCAGGATTCGACCAAGGAAATGAATGATTTCCTGACCAGCACCAAAACCTTCGACCTCAAATCGCGGGTCGCTAAACTGATCAAGCAATACGACTATCCGATGGTGCTCAACGTGGTGTTGCATCGCTATAACCTCGATCACATCGACCGGATTATTGAGATGGCTATCGAGATGGATGTGGAATATCTGGAGCTGGCTAATACCCAATACTACGGCTGGGGATTAATCAATCGCGCGCAGTTGCTGCCAAGCCGCGAGCAACTGGTGCGGGCCGAGGCGGTGGTGAATGCCTATCGCGCAAAAATCGGTAACAAGCTGCGCATTTTGTTTGTGGTTCCCGACTATTTTGAAGAGCGCCCGAAAGCCTGCATGAACGGCTGGGGGTCGGTCTTTTTAGCCGTCGCAGCCGACGGCACGGCCTTGCCTTGCCACGCCGCCAAATCGTTACCGGGCTTTGATTTTCCCAATGTCACGCAGACCAGCGTGCACGATATCTGGCATCACAGCGATGCCTTCAACCGCTATCGCGGCGACGCCTGGATGCAAGAGCCTTGCAAAACCTGCCCGGATAAAAAGAAGGATTTCGGCGGCTGCCGTTGTCAGGCTTTTGCGCTGACTGGCGACGCGACTAATGCGGACCCGGTATGCAGCAAATCTCCCCATCACGACGACTTGCAAAAGATCGTCATCCACGCGCAACCGGGACAAAAAATCGGTGCGCCGCAAGCTGCTGCGCAACCGATGTTGTTTCGCACGGATGCGAATTCGCTGCGCTTTGCCAGCGGCGCTGTTACTGTGAAAAAATAATTGTGCTATGCGGTTGATCCAAGGGTGTTGACATTGAGATTTGAAAAAACCGTTCGTACTGAGTAGCCCGACAGGGCGTATCGAAGTATATGTATGCGTCGGTGCATCTTCGATACGGCACTTTGTGCCTACTCAGTCCGAACGGGCTTAGGGTACATCATAAACTTTATCTCTCAACACGGCCTAAACACTTCAGTGCCGATGTTCAGCCTTTTCCTGCGTGCGGCGATGCTCGCTGCGCGCATCGATTAATTCCACTTCTTGCACCGCATGACTACCCAATAACCGGGCCGTGATCAGCGCCAGTTGTTGCAACGCTTCGCAAGCCGGAGCGCCAATCGCCAGCGCACGCACATCGGCGTGATAAAGATCGGGCTTGGATTGATAAAGCTCGTTGGCTTCGATGATATCGAGGATGGCCGTGATGCCCTGCGAGGTCTCGGTTAAGAGCCGGGCATAGTCGAGCAGGAAAAACCGCTCTTGAATATCGGTGAGATGTATGGGCCGCTGTTGGCTGGCCTTGTCGGAAGAGTCGTCTGGAGATGGTTCGGAGGCATTGGTAAATGGCATCGTTCTATCCTTTAGTCCGGTTGAACCGCTCCCGTTGAAGTACGGGGTGGGCGGCAAATGATGAGTCTGAACAACTGGGCGTCTTAAACCATAAACCAGTAAGCCTCGAAGGCTTCCTCACCACCGCCGCCCAGAGAGGACGAACTTAGGTCCCAGTCCGCATGACGCGGTCCGGGGTTTAAGACACAACAGGTGTTCAGACCTGTATTCCTTTTTGAGGAACGGGGACACGATACCTCCACTGAAAACGGAGGTCAACTGGAAAATGGGGATTTTTTTTGATGACGGTTTTGTGCTGTGGTTTGATGGTTTGCGTGGCTCATGACAGGTCGTCCAATGCCTGCGCTACCGATTTGGGCAATGTCATGTTCGGTTCCTTTAACAAAGATTTTCGGTTGCTCCAGCACCCGCATGATGAATGACTTTCCATCGTGCACGCGTTGTGCAAATTCGTCGGGAGTGTATAGGGTCGGATTGACTACGCGGCCCAACTCGGTCTGGACTGGCAACAGCAGTTCGAGCAACTCGGCATTGGACGGCAGCCGTCCTATGATCATCAAGTCAACATCACTGTCGGCATGCTCGCTGCCTTTGGCCAGCGAGCCATAGACAAATGCCTGATCCACCAGCGCCCACACAGGCTGTAATGCGGCACGCAGTACATCGGCCACGCCGAAAGTTTTCAGAACAATGGCGCGTAGCTCGGCAAAAATGGGGGCGTCATGATTGGCTTGGTAGTGCTTCTGATTGCCCACCCGGTGCACCGTCACCAGACCGGATGCTTCCAGCCGCGCCAGTTCCCGCTGCACCGCGCCCGATCCCGACCCCGCCAATCCGATAATTTCATTGGCATAAAACGACCGCTGTGACTGACCGAAGACGACGGCCAGCACGCGCTGTTGTGTTTTGCTAAAAAGTACATCTGAATAAATACCCATAATGGGCATGATAATACCCTCCAGCAATGATGCGCTGACTCTCCCACACGCTGGGATGTCAAATTCAATTGCAGCATCGCCTCAGAAGCAGGTTAATATTTAAACAATCAACATCCAATCTCCCTTGACAACGCTGTCGTAGCGTTCATTTCAGCGCCCTTATAAAGATCCAACAAGATGACCTCCCCATCGCAAGCGCCGCTGCAAGAACCACCTACTCACCAGCCACACACAGCTCAGAGAGCGCCAGATAAACAAGCGGCGTATACGCATAGTTTTGCCGATGACTACCCCGCGGCGGTGAAGCAACGCAAACTGTCGGACATGCTCAACAACAGCCCCGGCGTTTTGCAGCAGAAGGCGCTGGCCGACATGCTCAACAGTCCACGCGTGCTGCAACGGCAAGAGGACGGCGAGGAATTAACCGCTCAGATGGCCCCTGCGCAAGCAATGGAAGAAGTGCCGCTGCAAGCAAAATGGATGTCTGATGCGCCGGTTCAATTAGTCCAGACACCCGCCGCAAAACCCAACAACACCGGCCTGCCCAATGCACTTAAATCCGGCATAGAAGCGATGTCCGGCATGGCGATGGATCACGTCAAAGTCCACTACAACTCTTCGCAACCGGCGCAATTAAACGCGCATGCGTATGCACAGGGCAGCGATATTCATATTGGGCCGGGGCAGGAAAAACATCTGCCACATGAGGCCTGGCATGTGGTGCAGCAGGCGCAGGGGCGGGTTCGGCCGACTATGCAGATGAAGAGTGGCGTGGCGATCAATGATGATCGAGGATTGGAGACGGAGGCCGATGTGATGGGGGCGCGGGCGGCCCAATTATACGCATCCCAAGCGATGCCAAGACCCGCGCCCGGCTATGTAGAACAGGCAATTCAGTTGGTAAAAATTGCAGCTGTGGGTGGCAGGCCTGCTGATGTCTCGCGCAAGCTGGCTATGAACAGATGGAAAATGAAAAAACGTAAGGGATACACATTTGCTACCTGGAAGAAAGGATATGAAGCACAACACATCATTCCGTATTCGCTGGCAAGAGATCATGCAACTGCCGCGGCCTTCTCGACCGTGAATGACAGTTACAACGGAATGATGCTGCCTTCCGGGAGGGACAAAGCAGCGGCCCCTGTATATAAAGCTAATGCCAGGTTCATGAAAAGACCGCGCCATATAAAACAGGGATGGGCGCATCCCGAATACAACAAATATGTTTTAGCAAAAATATTGGCTTTACGAAAAAATACAAAGGGAAAGCTCAGTGGACCGATGATGCGAACTCTGGCTGATGAATTGCGTCTTGAAACAAAAAAAATGGATCCAAAAGATGCGATAGACGATATAGGGATCAGCAAGCTTAACCATGCCTATGGATTGAGGCCACGTCTTGCACCGGTCATTTGAAAAAAATTTTCGGTAACTCCGCTTGGTTGGCTCACACACCGATTACGATAAATGGACAAAGAGGAATAGAGGGAAATGAGCTACATAAACCCGTCAAGCGCTATGCCTGAGCTTACCAAAGCCTGGATAGCGCTACAGGATTACGCCCTGTTACGCCCTGTTACGCCCGATTCGCAATAGCGCTGATTTTGAACGCATACACGCATTGGCAGACGATTTATCTGATGAAGTAGGGGATGACGAGGATCATCCTTTATTTTCGTTATTCGAGATTGCAATGGAGCTCATTGAACGCTGGGAAATCGAGCATGTCGTTATTCCAGATGTGGAACTCAAGGAAGTCTTGCGCTTCTTATTGGAACAAAACGACTTAAAACAAAAAGACTTAACCGACATTGCATCGCCAACATTAATTAGCGACATATTGGCGGGGCGACGCAAGATCAGCAAAGCGCTTGCCAAAAATCTCGCCAATCGCTTCCACGTGAGCGTCAGTGCTTTTATGTGAAGTGTGGCAATAGAAACAGGCGAGTAAAAGACATCAAAAACACCGTGCCCGCTTCAGTGCCGCTGCGGAACTGTTTGATGAACTCAAAAGACCAAAATAGAAAAACTCGCCATTTGCACACCTACTTTCGTAGGACCCTCCCCGTTGAGGAAGACGTGTGGCGAGTGTGTTGGGGAAGTATTTAATACTCCCCCCCCCCCCCCCCCCCCCCCCCCCCCCCCCCCCCCCCCCCCCCCCCCCCCCC
>NZ_JBRIIQ010000100.1:0-982 GCF_052976905.1 Glaciimonas sp. GG7
GCTGCGCCTGCAAATTCAAAAACAACGGCAAAGTCAAAGGTGGCTGCGCCTGCAACTTCAAAAGCAACTACAACGTCAACGGTGGCTGCGCCTGCAAATTCAAAAACAACGGCAAAGTCAAAGGTGGCTGCGCCTGCAAATTCAAAAGCAACTGCAACGTCAACCGTGGCTGCGCCGCACTTCAAAAACAACTACAACGTCAACATCTCCGCCACTTATTAAGTGAGGAAACCCCTCATCAAAAAGGCTGCTGTTTTTGACGTTGACCTACCCCGTCATATGATGCTGCCAAATTTTTCAGCCGCCCGTCGGGAATTGTCTGAGGACATGTTTGAGCGCAGCGAGTTGGTCCTCAGACCCGACGGGTGGCTGGAAAATTTGGGGACCCGGAGGGCAGCAGCATTTGCGGTCGCCTTTTCTTTGGTTACTTTCTTTTGGCGAAGCAAAAGAAAGTGACCGGCTGTCGGGCCGCCCCCGACGAGCCTCCACGGAGTAGCAAACGATTCAGACACCTCAGAACGAAACAGTCCCCACGAAGCACAAACCATTTCAACAACTTCAATCCCAACCGCAACATCAACCGCTCCGTAACATATTCAAAGAGGAAACCCCTCATCAACAAGGCTGCGGCTTTTGACCTTGACCTACCCCGTTATTTGATGCTGCCAAATTTTCCTGCCGCCAGACGGATCAGGCTGATGACATGTTTGAGCGTAGCGAGTTGGTCATCAGACCCGGCTGGCGGTAGGAAAATTTGGGGACCCGCAGGGCAGCAGCATTTGCGGTCGCCTTTTCTTTGGTTACTTTCTTTTGGCGAAGCAAAAGAAAGTGACCGGCTGTCGGGCCGTCCCCGACCAGCATCAACGGAGTACAAAACGCATCAGAAACCACAGAACCAAACAGCCTAAAAAAGAACCACAACCCGTCCCAAACAACCCCAAACAACCATCGATTCGTGCTTGTCCGTGGTACTCGGCATAGA
>NZ_JBRIIQ010000101.1:0-13899 GCF_052976905.1 Glaciimonas sp. GG7
GATTTTTGCCGCCAGTATCCCTACAGTGCGGGGACGAAATGACGCTTGGCATTTACTGCGCAAGCGCTCGGTTTCGTCGTCTAGTCAGGCGAACCATCACAACAACCAACAACATAATTATTCGGGGATATATGACTACGCCACCATTCCAAACACGTTTTCAGCCTTACCTGCGCCTGATGTTCGGCACGCTCCTGCTCTCAAGCGCCCTGGCAAACGCCACAGCGCAAACGCAGGATGTACCGCAAAAACTACCCAATGTCGTCATTTTAGCCACCGGCGGCACGATTGCCGGAACAGGTGCCACCAGCACCACCACGGTCGGCTATACATCGGCTACCGTCGGCGTCGACAAACTGATCGCCGCCGTCCCGGAGCTGAAAAAAGTCGCCAACGTCAAGGGTGAGCAGGTCTTCCAGATCGCCAGCGAAAGCATGACCGTGGACCATTGGCTCAAGCTGGCCAAGCGCGTCAATATCTTGTTAACCCAACCGGATGTGGATGGCATCGTCATCACGCACGGCACCGATACCATCGAAGAAACAGCTTATTTTCTGGACCTCACTGTCAAAAGCCGCAAGCCGGTCGTGCTGGTAGGCGCGATGCGGCCATCGACTGCGCTGTCAGCCGATGGCCCGATCAATTTATACAACGCCGTGCTGCTAGCCGGTAGCAAAGAAGCCATCGGCAAAGGCGTCTTAGTCGCCCTGAACGATCAAATCAATGCCGCGCGCGAAGTCACCAAAACCAATACCTCCACCACCGACACCTTCAAATCCCCCGAACTTGGCATGCTGGGCTACATCCAAGGCAGCAAACCGTATTTTTATCGCCAGTCCACCCGCAAAAACACAGCCGAGACCGAATTCGATATCAGCAATCTGGACGTATTACCCAAGGTCGATATCGTCTACGGCTATGCCGACATGAATAGCGCCGCGCTTGATGCGCAAGTCGCAGCCGGTGCCAAAGGCATCATTCACGCTGGAGTAGGCGACGGCAGCATCGCCGCGCAAATGAAAGCGCCGCTGCTTGCCGCACGCAAACAAGGCGTGATCATCGTACGTGCCAGCCGTGTCGGTCAGGGCATCGTGGCGCGTAACGGTGAAGCCAATGACGATGAGATGGACTCCGTTGTCGCCGACACCTTCAACGCCCAAAAAGCACGTATTTTGTTAATGCTGGCGTTGACTAAAACAAACGACACTAAAGACATTCAACGGATGTTTTATACGTATTGATTACTCGCTGACACAACTAAATGAACAAATAAAATCGGCCTCGAATAACCATTATTCGAGGCCGATAAACATTGCCCAACCCTACCTTATAAAGGCGGACTTCCCTTATATTCATGCCGCACTTCCCGCACCGGAAACGGAATTGAAAATCCAATCGCATCCAAAGTCGGCTTAAATTGCTGACTGATATCCCAGCGCACAGCCCAATAATCCGATGTTTTGGCCCACAGCCGTATTTTCAGCATCACCGCACTATCGGCATGATCGCTGACCACCACGATCGGGGCTGGCGACTGCAATACGCGCGGGTCTGCATTAAGTAACTCAGTCAATGCACGAATCGCAATGGCCGGATCATTTTGATAATCAATCCCAATCGGCAGATCCATACGGCGTCTATCGTGGCGGCTATAGTTAATCACCGCGCTGTTCCACAATTGATTGTTGGGCACAAACAGACACAAACCATCGGCCTTGGTCAGCTTGGTCGCAAACAGCCCGATTTCATCAACCGTGCCTTCAATAGCGCTGGTTTCAATATATTCACCAACCTGAAATGGTCGCAAAAACAACAACATCATCCCCGCCGCAATGTTTTGCAGCGTGCCTTGCAACGCCAGCCCGATTGCCAAACTGGCCGCGCCGAGTACGGCGATAATGCTGGCGGTTTGCACCCCAAACTGCCCCAATACGGCGATCACGGTAATGAGACGGATGAGCCACAACACGACGTTACGCAATACTGGTCGCAAGGTCGCATCGACGTTGGAGCGCGTTAGCAGACGTTCAAATGCAGATGACAATTTGGCAGAAAACCACCAACCCAACATTAATATCAGGATTGCCAGTAAGGCTTTTACAGCGTATTGCAGGGAGGACGTTGCCAGAAAAGTCCAAAGATAATGCAGTTGGTCGAGGGCAAAGGTATTCAATGATGTACTCCTGATTCAGTTACAAATTAATAATGGCTAAATAAATCTGTTAGCAACACATGGAAATTAACAGTTTTTAAGATACGTTAGGTGATAAATCGACCATTTAGTTGCAAGATGAACAGTGATGTCAGATGTAGCCTCGGCAGACCACCATAAAACCGGGCAAATTGGTCGCAAGCACCCAAGCGTACCGTGCCGGGGGTTGCTACTATATTGGATTAACTGCGTGGATTAACCGCAGCCACCCACTTGAATGATCCCCATGAGCAAATACTGGAGTCCCATCGTCAACCGCCTGACGCCCTACACGCCCGGCGAACAACCCAAGATCAGCAACCTGATCAAACTCAATACCAACGAAAACCCCTACGGCCCATCGCCACTGGCCATCGCCGCGATTCAACGCGAAGCCACGGATGCTTTGCGACTGTATCCCAATCCAGACGCAGAACCGCTCAAGCTCGCCATTGCAGCCCAAAATACCCAATACGGCATCACACCCGCGCATGTCTTTGTCGGCAACGGTTCCGATGAAGTCTTAGCGCATGCATTTCAGGCGCTGCTGCAACACGATGACCCGATTCTGTACCCGGACATCAGCTACAGTTTTTATCCCACCTATTGCAGCCTGTATCAGATCGCGTATAAAACGATCCCGCTCGATGACAACTTCACGATTCAGATCGACGATTATCTCAACGCAGGCAAAAACGGCGGCATCATTTTTCCCAACCCAAACGCCCCCACAGGCTGCTTGCTGGCGTTGTCAGAAATCGAACGATTAGTCGCCGCCCAACCGGACAGCACCATCATTGTCGATGAGGCCTACATCGACTTCGGCGGCGACAGCGCCATCCCCTTAGTGAGTCGTTATCCCAATTTGCTAGTCGTGCAAACACTCTCCAAATCCCGCTCGCTAGCAGGCTTACGCGTCGGTTTTGCCATCGGCCACCCGGATTTGATCGTTGCGCTAGAACGCATCAAAAACAGTTTCAAAGCCTATCCGCTAGACCGCATGGCCATTGCCGGTGCCACCGCCGCCATCCTCGACCTTGCGCATTTCGAGCACACCAGACTAGCCGTCATCGCCACCCGCGACACCCTCGAGGCTGGCCTTTCCGCACTCGGTTTTGTAGTATTACCCTCCGCCGCCAACTTCGTTTTTGCCCGCCATCCGCAACACGACGCAGCGCAGATTGCCGCCCGATTACGCAGCGACGGCATCATCGTGCGTCACTTCACCAGTCCTCGGATTGCGCAATTTTTACGCATTACTGTGGGGTCCAATGAGGATTGTCAGGCGTTGCTGGATGCGTTGCCTAAGCATTTGCAGGGTAGCGTCAACGAATAACATATTGGCTGGCAGCCTGTCGGACTTGCGGAATCGAAGCGAAAAATGTGCTGGGCGAGGACAGATTTTGCTGGATTCGCAGCGCCCATAGCGAGCTATCGGTCAAGAAGCTACCTGACGCATCATTTGGCAGATGTTTCTGTAGAGAACCTTCTTATTGCCGCTCTGCATTGCTATAAAATGTATCACCGAGAAATACTCTGCGTTTGCTCACCATGAATACTGCTTTGGAGTTGTCCTGATGCCTGATTTTTCCCCATTTACCTTTGCCCGCCGCTTGTCAGTCGCTGTTGCCGCAGCAACAATGTTGGCCGCCTGTGCTGGCCCGGCCCAAGACAAACCGGTTGCCGATGACATCCAACTATTATCCTCACGCTGGGAGCTCACCAACTGGCCCAACCACGTGATTCCAAATGGTGAGAATGGCGAACCGGTGATTCTGAATTTCAGCAACGAAAAAGGCGAGGGACGCGTCAGTGGGCGCGCCTGGTGTAACCAGTTCACGGCCCCATTCTCACTGCGTGGTCCCGGTCAATTGACGATTATTGAAGCGGTGACCACGCGCATGGCTTGCGCAGAACCGGCCATGCTGTTCGAGGGCGACTTCCTCGACAAACTGCTGGCCGTGAATCACTACCGCATCACCGGCAAGGTGCTGGAAATGCACACCGTTGATGGCAAAATCCTGACCTTCCATGCCCGCGACAAAGTCGGTGCCACAGCCAAAATACGATTCATCTATGTGGCCGCCGAAAAAGCGCCCTGCAATGCCGGCGTCATGAAGGCCAACTGTTACCAAATTCGCGAAGACAAAAAAGACCCGTGGCAACTTCGTTTTGGCGAGATTGTTGGCTTTACAGCACAACCGGGCATTGAGTATCGCCTGCGGATATTAGAAGAGCGTCTCCCCGATCGACCAGCCGACGCTGGCGAACTCAAGTGGACGCTTGATATGGTGGTGGAGCAAGAAGTGGTGAAGTATCGGAAGTAAAAAAGAAGAAAGCCCGGTAATTTTTACCGGGCTTTTGCGTATTGATCGTTTAAGCGAGCATGTTTTCCATCATCACAGCGCCAAGCGCCGCCGCGCTTTTTGATATTCCGTCTGCAAGCGATCCACCATCTCAGCCACGGTCGGTACGTCGTGCATCAACCCGACGCCTTGCCCTGCGCCCCAGATATCGCGCCACGCTTTAGCACCGCTGCCGCCGGAACCAAAATTCATTTTTGATTTATCCGCTTCGGGCAAATTGTCCGGGTCCAAGCCAGCTTGAATGATGGATTTCTTGAGGTAATTGCCGTGGATACCGGTAAACAGATTGGTATAGATCACGTCGGCGGCTGACGATTCGACGATGGCCTGACGATATGCTTCATCGACATTGGCCTCTTTAGTGGCCAGCCAGCGTGAGCCGATGTAGGCCAAATCAGCGCCCATTGCTTGCGCCGCCAAAATCGCGTCGCCCGTAGCAATCGCGCCCGACAGCGCAATCGTGCCGGAGTAAAACCTGCGCACTTCGCCGACCAGCGCAAACGGCGACAACGGCCCGGCATGCCCGCCCGCGCCGGAGGCAACCAGAATCAAGCCATCAACACCGGCTTCCAGCGCTTTTTCGGCATGCCGGATCGAAATCACGTCGTGCAAAACGATGCCGCCGTAGCTATGGATCGCGTCCATCATCTCTTTAGGCGGCGCACGCAGACTCGAGATAATGATGGGGACTTGATGCTTGACGCACATTTCGACATCGTGGGCCAGACGGTCATTGGATTGATGGACGATCTGATTGACGGCGATGGGGCCGACTTTGGCCTCGGGATGCTCCGCCTTGTAAGTTGCCAGTTCCGCCTTCAATTTCGTCAGCCAGACATCGAGCTCAGCAGCCGGACGCGCATTGAGGGCAGGAAACGCGCCGACAATGCCAGCCTTACACTGCGCCGCAACCAGCGCGGGGCCACTGGCGATAAACATGGGCGAGCCGATAACGGGAAGGCTCAGGTTTTGCAACACAACGGGCAATGTCATAGCGACCTCTTCAATAAAATCAAAAGATGATTATAGGGCGAAAAGTCTCATAAAAAAGTACGATCGTGCAGATATTTCTGTATTCGGTAACGGTAAGGATTGTTGACATTGACAATAACCATTCCGTTGGTCTTTGATGTTATCAAAAAGCCATTGCCATTCTACGAACTCGCCAGAGAATAGTAAGTCGCCGCTCCCGGCCCGACCGGTATATTGAATACGAAGACCCATAGATAGAAAAATACGCTCCAGCACAAAGCAAAAATCATCGAGTACGGCAGCATCATGGCGATTAACGTCCCCAACCCGAGATTCTTTTGATAACGCGATGCCATGGCGACGATCAGGCCAAAATAGCTCATCATGGGCGTGATCAGATTCGTTACCGAGTCGCCAATACGATAGGCCGCTTGCACCATCTCTGGCGCGTAGCCGATCAGCATCAACATCGGGACAAAGATGGGGGCCGTAATAGCCCACTGCGCAGAGGAAGAGCCAATCATCAAGTTGATGAAAGCGCACATGGCGATGAAAAAAAAGAACATTGCAGGACCGGTAAGGCCGCTCTCCTGCAAAGCTGTAGCCCCTTTAACTGCAATCACCGAGCCAAAATGCGTCCAGCCAAAGAAGGCGACGAATTGTGCGGCGAAAAATACCAAAACGATATAGAGTCCCATTCCGCTCATGGATTTGGCCATGGCGTTGATGATGTCTTTATCATTTTTCATACTGCCAACGACGCGGCCGTAGACAAATCCGGGGATCAAAAAGAAAACAAAAATGAAGGCAACGATGCCGTTCAAAAATGGCGAGTGTGCAATCAGCCCGGTCTTTGCATTGCGTAGCGGCGCACCTTCTGGCAGCACCGCCCACAGCAGCAGCCCGGTACAAAATAAGACAGCAGCGCCGGCTGCGACCAAGCCTTTTTTCTCCATCGCCGTGAGCTTGCCAGTGGTAGCTTCATCTCCTGCCGTAAAGTCTTCCGGCGGAATAAAGATCCCCAATTTCGGCTCTACTATTTTTTCAGTGATGAGCGCCCCAAGCACAGTAATCAAGGCGGTACTGACGGCCATGAAATACCAATTCATTTCAGCACCGACCACATAGTCAACATCGATCAGACGCGCTGCGGTTTGCGTGATACCCGCCAATAAGGGATCAATGGTTCCCAGCGCCAGATTGGCACTATAACCACCGGAGACGCCAGCGAAGGCTGCTGCCAATCCGGCCAAGGGATGACGGCCCAGCGAATAAAAAATCATGGCGGCCAGTGGAATCAACACGACATAGCCAAGTTCGCCAGCAGTGTTAGACATAATTCCGGCAAACACAATCGCCGGTGTCACCAGGCGGCGCGGTGCCCCGATGACGACGCCGCGTAAGGCCGCCGATAACAGACCGGAATGTTCGGCAACGCCCACCCCCAACATGGCAACGAGGACCGTCCCCAGTGGCACAAAATTGGTAAAGTTACTCACCAGATGGGTGACAATTTTTGCCAGACCTGTAGCGCTCAGAAGATTGACGACCGTAATCATGCCATCGTCCGCACGCCCCGCCACACCGGGCGGTCGGGGGTCCGGCACCTGCACACCGAAATACGCCGCGACAGCGGAGGATAAAAGCACCGCAGCCGACAACAGCACAAACAACGTAATCGGATGCGGTAGCAGATTACCCAACGTTTCAACCGTGTTTAAAAACCGCGTCACCCAGCGCTTATCTTGAGAGGGTGCTATTTTTTTTGGGGTTGTCAATGCCGACATATTTGCTCCAATATTTCTACGAATGCGGGGGTGGTTAACTTGCCTATCGAGGCCACCAGACAGAAAGGGCGCGCTGGAGGCACCGCGCCCTTTCTGTCTGGCTTCCTACAGTTTTTAAAAAATACTTACTGGCATATTCATCACCAGCCTGACGATCTTATTGCCGGGGTCTGAGTAATGGGCGGGCGCACGGTGATACATCAACTTCAGACTGACGCTGCTGCCTTTGAGGTGACCGCGCGGGATGACATACGTCGGGACCACTCCGACTTCCCAGTGTTTACCATGCACAGCCCGGCCATTTTTCCAATACGGGCTGCTAGCGGGATCGGCAGAGTTAGCGGCCATGGCCGACGCATCGGCACCCCAGCCTTGCACCACCCAACTCATGAGTTTCAACCCCGGCAAGCCGTAGTGACCGAAGTCGACCGTATGCCGCAACTGCAACGACTACTCGCCGGGAGCATTAAAATCGACGTTCATCGAATTGCTAAGGAAGTCCCCTGCGCTGTCACTGACATAGTCGAAGAACTGTTTTCCCTGAATTTTCTGATACGCCAGCATCACTGCATGCGCTCGGTGCTGAGCGTTAAGCGCCAGGCTATAGGCATTGGTATTGATGGCACCCTGCTTGCTGCTTCCTTGATGACGCGTGGCGTAATAATGCAATTGGCCGGTCCACCGGATGGCGTTGATATCGCCTGTGCTGTGCGAAAAAGCAGAGTAATACTGATCCCACACATTCTCGGCGCGGCTGACATACAGCGACAATGTCGTGTCCGGGCTGTAACGATAATCGCCCCCCAGATAACTGAAGCGCTTGAACGCTGTACCGCCATAGGCGGTCCTTAACGATTCCAATTCCGTTTGCCCCCGTGGCAGACTCTTGGTAAAGCTGCCCGTAGCAAAGTTAAGACCGGCAATCTCTGCACTGGTCAGAGAGGTCCCCAACAGAGTCGGCGGCAAGGCACGATTGTCGTTCGGCTCCAGAAAAGGATTATGAACAATTTGAACGCCATGCTTCAACACGCTGTTTGAAACCCGTGCCTTCAAGCTATAGAGGCCAAAGTAGTTCCATGCGGTCTGATTGCTACCATTACCCCTCAAACCTGTATGCACCATGTTGCCGGCACCTTTGCCGCCATTGAGTTTCAACGCACTAAACAGTCCGACATCCGCACCAAACCCTATCGGACCGGTGGTAAACCCGGATTCAAAATTGAGTTGGGAGCCCAGCACAGATGCATTGCGCGTAGCAGCATCCTTGGTTTCAAGATGGTCCGTATAACTGCGCAACAGGAACTGTAAATGACTGTCGGCGAGGAAGCCCTTGCTGTCGGATTGCTGTGACGTCACCGTTGCCGTAGCAAGCTCGGCTTCGGTTTGATCCTTCACCTCGTTGTCAATCGGGCCGTGGGCTTCGGCTCGGTTGGTTGTGTGAGTATGTTCTGCCGCAGCCGCCTGACTGTCGGTATACATGAGAGCTGCTGTTACCAGCGGTGTCAGTGTTATTAAACGCCTCGTATGCTGCATATTCATGTCAATCTCCTCGTCACCCCATCCGAACCATCCGCTACTGGCAAATCATTCGGCAGGGTATATCTAGTTGCTATACGAAAATATTATCTGCGCTTCCCGGACCGGAGAAAATAGGACAAGACCTAAATTTCTCACCCGGATATAGGACGGTAACTTGTTTGATGGTGATGCCAGGTCGACTGCTCTGACCTTTGTTTATTGCGATGTATCACCACACAAAACAGCCAGCATGGCGCTGGCTGATTTGTTGACTCAAAACACTTACCAAACATCCTTCGGCAATATATTGCGCAGTTCGGGAACGGTATTGCGCGTAAATACCGGCACATCAACGCCGCGCTTCTTCTGCGCCAGATAATCCTGCCAGGCGGCATAGGCGTACTTACTCAGCAACACAATCGCCACCAAATTAATCAGTGCCATTAAACCCATACTGGTGTCCGCCATTGCCCAGACCAGCGGCAAACTGCCGGTCGCGCCAAACATCACCATTCCCAGCACGGCCAGACGGAATATCAACAGCAACAACGGATGCTTGCTGATGAACTGGACATTACCTTCTGCGTAAGCGTAATTTCCCAACACCGATGAATACGCAAAAAAGAAAATCGCCACCGTCAAAAATAGTCCGCCAGCGTCACCCAGATGCGCCGTAATCGCCGCGTGGGTCAAACTTGCGCCCTGCGTCTCGCCGCCCGGAATATATTGACCGGACAACAAAATCATCATTGCCGTAGCGGTACAAATGAGCATCGTATCGACAACGACACCCATCATTTGTAGCAAGCCTTGCGACACCGGATGCGATGTCACTGCCGCCGCCGCCGCGTTGGGTGCAGACCCCATCCCGGCCTCATTAGAAAACAGACCGCGCTTGATCCCCGTCATCATCGCCACCGTCACGGCATAACCGACCGTACCGCCCACGGCTTGCTCAAGACCAAAGGCACTTTTGATAATCAAACTCAGGATCGCTGGCAATTCACCGATATTTGCCAACAACACAAACAAGGCCACGCCAAGATAGCTCAACGCCATGATCGGAACGATCACAGAAGCAAATTTTGCCACCCGCTTCATCCCGCCGAAAATAACCGGCGCGGTCAATAGCACCAGCGCAATACCCACCCAGTGACGCGGAATGCCGAAAGAAATATCCATCGTCTCAGCGATGGATTGGACCTGCACCGCATTAAACACAAAACCGAAAGCGAGTATCAGCGAGAGCGCAAATACGATCCCAAAGACCCGCGAACGCAAGCCAATCTGGATGTAATAACTCGGCCCGCCACGAAAGCCGCCCTCGTCATTGCGGACTTTAAAAATTTGCGCCAGCGTCGCTTCAACAAACGCCGACGACATCCCCAGCAAGGCCACCACCCACATCCAGAAAATCGCCCCCGGCCCACCCACGGTGAGCGCCACGGCAACACCGACAATATTGCCGGTACCAACCCGACTGGCAATACCGGTAGCAAACGCCTGAAACCCGGTAATCCCATCCGCAGATTGCCCCGGGTCACGCTTAAATACATTCGAGCGAAAAATCCGCGATTGGATAAAACCAAAACGAATCGTGAAAAATGCGCCCACGCTAAGCAGCACATAAATTAAGACATAGCCCCATAAAAGGCCGTTGATCCAGTTGACGACAGGGTGCAATAGGGTTTCAAACATATAAGTTGTCTCCGATAAAAATGACGGGATGGTATTGCCAGCTACGGGTTCAGACCAAAAGTCTGTTGATTCCCTCAGACACCGGATTGGTGAAAAATGAGGCGCATCAACTCTTAGCCGTTAAAACATTCCTATATAAACGCTTGGTAATAGGATTGTTCTGACAAACTAAAAAAATAGAAAAACCTGCTGAATTTACAGAGATGTCGTTGCTATTTCCCGGGGATTTCTGACAGATAAAATACTATTTAGTTGCAGTTCAGCAATAAATCGCCATCGAGCCGGGCAGCATCAGCGCGCACTAATTGCGCGATGAGCCATGCGGCTAGTTCGGAAGGGGGGAGTTGTAGATAGCGCTGGTTGGTAGACACCATCAACGGCATAGTAGAGACGATCTGCGTCACCTCTTGCAGGCTGAGCTGCTGCCGTTCCAGCAAAATAAATTTCAAAAACACTTTGAGTGCGTTTTCCGCATTGCGGATCGGCTTGGCCGACAAATAGGTCAGCCGTGAGAAAGCCGTCTTGAGTGCGCTGGCAACATCGGTAAAAGGCCGCCCATGACCGGGAATCACCAAGGCCACGTCCAGCTCAGCAATCATGTCCAGCGTGGCCCGCGCTTCGGCAAATCCGGATTCACCATCCAGTTCAGGAAAAATCACGCCAAAACCATTTTCCCAAAGCGCATCAGCAGAAATCAATATCCGGTGTTGCGGGCAATAAAAAATCAACGAATGCGGATCGTGCCCGGGCGCAGCCAGCGCCTGCCAGGTCACATCGCCCAGCATGATCTCGTCGCCGCCTTGCAAAGTAGCATCAAAGCCAAAGCGATCGCATTGCTGACCGGTGGCCGCGTAACTGAGCGCCTCTTGATCCCAGTCACGCACCTTGGCAGCCTCAGCAGCGGGGATTAGCGTGCGGCATCGATAGGCTTGTTGCAACGCCGCGTTGCCGCCGCAATGGTCCGAATGCAAATGGGTATTAACTAATAAATCGAGCGAACGCCCTTGCAGTACTTGCGCCACCAGCGCCACAGTTTGCGGCGCGTGCGTCTGATAACCGCTATCGACCAACGCCGTTTGTTCACGGCCGACAAACAAAATGTTATTCGACGACAACCAACCGCGTTGCAGGATATGCATGCCAGGCGGACATAAGTCGCGCAGCAAGTCGCTCATTGTTGACTCCCCTGCTGCTGACGGCGCGCTATCGCGGCCAAAATCACGCGTTTCTGATCATCGTCTGCGCTCGACCAGAGCGCAATTTCATCCAATGTACGAGCGCAGCCTTCGCACTGATTCGTATCACTATTCATGCGACATAAACTTATACAGGGGGAAGGTGGCGTCATCAAATTGTTATGTGCTCAGACGCCCAAAGGAACACGCACCGCCACATCGGCCACCGGTGCGCCCGTCATGACGACCAGTTGTTGCGGCGTCACATTGAACACGGCATGCGGATGGCCCGCCGCCGCCCACACGCTTTCGAGCGCCAACAAATCCTGATCGATCAGCATCACCGTCTTGCCGACATGCCCAATCGGACACACCCCGCCGATGGCGTAACCAATGCGTTCCTTCACGAAACGCGCATCAGCCTTGCCCAACGCGCCAACAATGGCGGCAACCTTCACCTCATCGACCCGATTGCTGCCGCTGGCCACCACCATCACAGCAGCATCATCACTCAGCCGTCTGAAGACGATGGACTTAGCGATTTCAGCGACGCTGCATCCCAAGCCAGCCGCCGCCTCGGCAGAGGTTTTACCTGTCGCAGGCAGCATCACCACCAATTTATCGTGCCCCATCTCTGCCAGCAAATTGGCAACACGTTGGGCGGTATCGGGAAGGGATGTGTTTTCCATTTGCTGATTATTTCGCTGCCAATGCCTGCGTCAGCAATTCGGCGACCAACTCATTGACGCCGCAATCGCGCTCTTGCGCCAGTGCTTGTATCTGTAGCACCAAATCGCTATTGAGCTTGACCGCAAACGGCACCAAACCCAAGGACTGATCCAGCTTGCGCTGTTCGCGACGATCCATTACCACCGGTGCTGTCTGACCGAAAGCGGCGGCGGTACCTGGTTGCTTCATCTTGCCGCTCAGTTTCATTGCCTGCATCTTTGCCATACCGGACTTCTTCATGATTTTGCTACCCCATTAAATTAATTGCGCCATTCTACGCAGTACCGGCGTTGAAAGCAGTTCTATCGGCGCATCCAGTTAAATCGCCGCCCGCTTGGCCGCCATCGCATTACCGGCCCGGCTCGATCCTTTGCGGCCCAGATGGTGAGAGATAAATTGCCCGGCTTCAACAACGGCATCGAGATCAATCCCGGTTTCGATCCCCAGCCCCTGCATCAGATACAGCACATCTTCGGTCGCCACGTTGCCGGTTGCGCCCTTGGCGTACGGGCAACCACCCAAGCCAGCTACGGACGCATGATAAATCTCAATGCCGACGTCAAGGCTGGCGTAGATATTCGCCAGCGCCTGACCGTAGGTGTCATGGAAATGACCGGACAGGCGCGCGACCGGAAACTCTTGCACCAGCGCTTGCATGACCGCTTTGACTTTGTTGGGAGTTGCCACGCCGATGGTGTCGGCGATATCGATCTCATCGCAGCCGAGTTCGCGCATACGTTGCAGGACATCAACCACGGCGGCGATGCTGACCTCGCCTTGATACGGGCAACCGAAGGCGCAGCTGATGCTGCCGCGCAGGCGTTTACCGGCTTGTTTGGCGGTGTGGGCTACTTCACGGAAACGTTCGATGGATTCGGCAATGGAGCAATTGATGTTCTTTTGGGAGAAGGCTTCTGAGGCTGAGCCGAATATCACTATTTCATCCGTGCCGGCTGCTATTGCCGCTGTCAGGCCTTGCATGTTGGGGGCGAGTGCTGAGTAGATCACGCCGGGTTTTCTTGTAATTCCGGCCATGACCTCGGTGGAGGTTGCCATTTGGGGGACCCATTTGGGGGAGACAAAGGAGGCGGCTTCGATGTTGGGGAATCCGGCGGCGGTTAGTTGATTGATTAAGGCAATCTTGACTGAGGCGGGGATGATTTCTTTTTCGTTTTGCAGGCCGTCGCGGGGGCCTACTTCGACTATTTTTACTTTAGATGGGAATGGCATTTGGATCTCCTTGTTCGGTTTGTTCGGTTTGTTCGGTTTGTTCGGTTTGTTCGATTTGTTATTGAACACGTTTTGTGCTCCGTTGATGCTGTTTCGGTCGTCGGTTGTTGAATGCGGTTGCTACTCTGTTGATGCTATTTCGGCCGTCGGGTATTGAACGCGTTTGCTACTCCGTTGTGGCTTGTCGGGGGCGGCCCGACAGCCGGTCACTTTCTTTTGCTTCGCCAAAAGAA
>NZ_JBRIIQ010000102.1:0-13840 GCF_052976905.1 Glaciimonas sp. GG7
ATGACCGCATTGCGCGGCTCGGCCACGCGGGCCAGCGTGCGTAACCAGCGCGCACGTTGCTCGCGCTTGCGCATGGCTTTGTCAGCGTAGGCCTTAGTAAAGTTGAAGCAGGAAGCGGCCACCGGCAGCATCACCAGATTGGTCAATATCTTGTAACCGACACCGAGCGAGGCGGTGATTGCCAGTTCGCGAATCATCGGGATGGGGATGAGCAGCAGCGTAACAAATGAGACCAAAGCGGTCACCAGCGCCAGCGTGCCGGGGATCAGCAGCCCGGTAAAACTATGGCGCGCGGCCTCCATCGACGATTTGCCGTGGGCCAGCTCGCGGGTAATAAAATTGATTTGCTGGACCCCGTGCGAGACGCCGATGGCAAACACCAGAAACGGCACCAACACGCCCAGCGGATCAAGGCCAAATCCCAGCAACCGTAGCGTGCCGAATTGCCATACCAAGGACGTCAGCGAACAAACGATCGGCAAAATCGTAAAGCGTAGCGAGTGGCAATACCAGTACACCGACAACGCAGTCAGCACCAGCGCGATGGCGCAAAACACCAGTACCGATTTAGCACCGTCGGCAATATCACCGATCTGTTTGGCGAAGCCGATGATCTGCACGTCATAGTCGGCGTCTTCAAAAGGCTTGCGGATTTTATCTTCGAGCAGGCGGTTGTATTGGACGTAATCGATCTTCTTGCCAGCGGTATCGGTCTCGCCGATTTCTGCCGTAATCATGGCCCCGGTCTGATCGCGTGACACCAGCGAGCCGACAAAACCGCCTTGCGCTGTCGATTGCTTAATCTGGGCGATGTCGGCGTCACTCAAGCCCTCAGGCGTAATCGTGCCGGGGATAATCGGCTGCGAGCGAAAACCCTCTTCGGTGATCTCGTTGACGAAACTGTTCGGTGTCCATAAAGACTGCACGCCCAGTCGGTCGACATTGGGCAAGTACGCAGTGGCCTGCGTGACTTTATACAACCGGGTCAACCCCTCCTTGGTCCAGATCGTGCCGTGCTTTGCCTTGACCACCACCGTCAACCGGTTCGCGCCGAACAGATCGGCACGGTATTGCTGGAACGTCTTCACGTATTCATGGCCGATCGGAATCTGCTTCTCGAAACCGGCGTCCATGCGTAGTTGCAAGGCAAAGTACGCCATCACGGCTGTCAGCAAGGCCAGCGCACCGAGCACTAACAAGCGCCGGGAAAATAGCCAGCCTTCCAATGTTTGTATTATTCTGTTTAGCACGTACGTTCCTCAATTCTGTGACGCTGATGGCACTATCATTACGCCCTCTCCGGGTGTGGAGAGGGCGTGCAAATCCACTGATTCGCTAATTAAAAATTACGCGTCACAAACGCACCGATAAAATTCCGGTCCGAATACGGCTGCGACACAGCATTGCCGCCGTAGAACGCGGTGAAGTTAATCCCGGCCTGCCACTTTTGCGGATTCTGGTTAAACAGTACGTAGAAGTTGGCTGACTTAGCGCCCGCCTCGTAATTAGCTGAGAAGGTAGGGGTATAGCCTTTTACTGCGTCATAAAAGGTAATCCCCGGTGTGACTTGCCAGCCCGGAATCAACGTGCCGTCATAGGTCCAGTTAAAGTCAATCGTCAGACCGAGCGCCGTTGAGCTGCCCTGCCCCGTGGCAATCGGATAACCTGCGTCGGAATTATTGTTGAGCCAGCTTCCGTAAGCCGCATCCACCAATTGATATACCTGCTGCCCACCGACGGTACTGACATATTGCTTATTGGCATTGACGCCCGGGTATTTGATCATGGTCAGTTCGGTAGTAAACACGCCCAGATCAGCACCGATTAATTTCAGAATCGGATGCGTGGTTTGCGTCATGTTTAACTGCGCATTGATATCGAACTGGATTTTTTTCATGTCCTTCCAGGCTGCACAATTGGCACCACTGAGCAGGTTAGTGTTCGCATCCGGCGCACCTCCGGCCAGATAGCAGCCCGACATCGAGACCGCATCGTGTGGACGGTACGATAGTTCGGAACCGATAGCCCAGTCGCCCAGCGCAAAATTAGTACTCACGCCCAACAAACTACGATTTTGCAAATACGACCATTGCGACGATCCATTAGCCAGATACGACAGCACCGGCGCTTTGTCGGTGTAATTCTCGTAATAGAAACCAAAGCTGATATCGGTTCCATCCGGCTTATAGCCAAGCTTCAAGCCAAATTGCGGCTTATTGCCCGGCAACACCGTGCTGTACTGGCCGCCGGTGGCGTTGTAAGGCGCGCCGCTATACAAACCGTTGAGCAGGTTCTGATTCACGCCGCTAACGAACTGGCTGTTCTTGCTGTTCGATCCGGCGATGGTGCCGGGGTCAATACCGGCGACGTTAAAGTTTTGCGTGTTAAACGACGCTGGCCCCGCACCACGCCCAAAAACGTCGGACGCCGACCAGAAAGTGCCTACCGGCGGATATTTATTACCATTCCATTGGAGCTGGTAATACCCCTCGGTAGAAAATCCGCCCGGCAAACTGCTGGCAAAACTGAGCATCGGCGCAGGCAGCAAGGCTTGCTTGAGTTGGGTGCCGGGGATCAGTAATTTTTGGATATCGATGGAGTTGGTGGCATTGATTCCGCCGGACGCAAAATAACTTTCACCCCAGTTGATAACCTGATTACCGAATCGAAGATGGGCGCGCTGGTCGCCGATCGTAAAGTCTTTCTGACCCCAGAAATCGAGCAATTGCATACTCTCAACGGCCTGACTTCTGACATCTGGCGCAAGCGCGGTGCGCTGTGTGCTGGCGGCGGCAAAGTCGACCATTCCCGTGCCGCGGATCAGAAACTTATAGCCCTCCGCTGGCATCGTCAATCGCAGTTCGCTGGTGAAGCTGGTGTAGGCGGTGAACGCCTGATTTTTTTTGAAGTTGAGGTTGCCATCGTCGCCATTCGCCCAGATACCGGTATTGGCCGCGCTACCGCAGCCGTAGGCATTCGGGTCACCGGTCAAGGTGCAGCTTGGGTTCTTGGTGCGCACGCCAAGTCCGCCGGTAATATTGGACACCCAGTCAGCGCGCATGTCGCCAATCCCGGTATCGAAAGTATAAGCACGCGCAGGGCCATAAGCCAGTGCGCCGCATACAGTTATCCCAAAAAAGCGGATCATCGCTTTATTCATTTCATCCCCTTAGATTTTTACAAAATAAAGCGAACAGATTGCTGGGGCGTATCGATATTTGAATGTAATAAACTCCGTTCGTAATGAGTAGCCCGTCAGGGCGTATCGAAGTATTTGCATACGTTAGCGATTCTTCGATACGGCACTTTGTGCCTACTCAGTCCGAACGGTTGAGTGATGCCTCACAAACTTTATATGTGAACACGTCCTAAAAATCATCCACCCCACTCACCACGACGACATTGGGCCCTACCCCCCAATGCCGTCATCCTCCCTCTCCACGAAACAGCCCCTCCGCCGCTTCATGGCAACATCATGCCAATGCGCTACCTATCGCTGATAGCGCCCAGGTTTTCGCCGGTAAAGAAGTTATCGGCAAATCGTGGATCAGTTGATTCCGGCGGATAAAATTTCAGGTCTTTGCCTGTTCCGACGATGGTTTCATCAAAGACATAACGACGGCTGATCAAATCGTTATAGACCGATGCCGCTGGCACACAGGCACCGATTTCCGACTCTGGCGTGATGTAATTTTCTTTGGCTTTCCAGATTTTTCCCTGTGCGTCATAGTCGTCGCCGACTGTGACCAGCCAGCTATCCTCATCCACATACAGCGTTTTCTTCGGGGTCGAATGCCGCACGCCAGCCTTGACTGTGCCCTCAATCTCCCAGACCCGATGCAACTCATAGCGACGCAGATTCGGATTGACAAAATTCGGCCCTAGCGCCTCGTCAAGCTTGGTATTAAAGCGTTGCATCGCAAAGTTGTTGTACGGCACGTAAACTTCTTTTTTGCCGATAATTTTCCATTCGAAGCGATCAGGATTGCCGTAAAAGCCGAATGAAATATCTGCCGGATATTGGTTCTCATAGCCAATTAACGGTGCATCGTAGGCATAGCTAGGCAGGCGACGCACGCGGCGCTGGCCGGTAAAGTAATAATACGTTTCGGTATCTTTATTGAAGTAATAGCGCTGCACCGTCCCCTGTCCGGCAAGCGCGGCAGGCTCTGAATACAAGTAATAAAATCCGTTTTGCAAACCCTTGGCATCCTGCGGCGAATGCTGACCTTTTTTGGCCCACGGGAAATACGACAATTGATTCCACCGGGCAACAATCGCATTGGTCGTGCCCGGGCGCGGCGACACCACCGTATAGCCATCCGGCCATTCAGCGGCCACACCCTGATAGCGCATCAACCAGTTCCACATCACCTCGATCCCCTTCTCAGGCACAGGGAAAGGAATGCCCGGCAAGGTCGCGTTTTCCAGCGACCAGCCATCTTTGGCGATTGACGCCTTGAGCGCACCGTCTTTGGTATTTTTTTCCACCGCCGCAGGCAAGCCGCAATTGCGATAGCTGGTGAAGACCGGCATGGTGTAACCCTTGACCTCCTTGAGCATTTGAATCTGGCCCGGGGTGAGCTTGTCGGCGTATTTATCGACGTTGCCAGCATCGATCACAAACAGTGCCTTATCAGCCTTATGCTTCCAGAAATCCTCACGCAACTTGCCGTAAGACCAGCCCGGCTGCGGACTCTCAGTGCCAGCAAAGGCGGGAATCGCGCCATCCTTGCTCGCGCCCTTTTCTGCCCCAACCGCTGTCAAATCCGTCCCCAGCCGCGCCACATCAGCCTCCGTCGCGGCCCCTGCATTGCCTGCTATCAGACCCAGCGCTGCCAACATCCCCACCACCTGTTTTGCTCTCATGCTCAAAGCTCCTCTACACACTTTTAGACGGTTTTTAAAAAGATATCCGGACCCGAAAATATCTTGTTTTTGTGATTGATCTTTAGAGTTGTATTTCTTCTGCTGACCTTGCGCGAACCACGATTGTTGTAAAGATTCGTTCTGTTTTTATGTTTGATAAAGAAGTTTAAATACACAACTCTATAGGTTAGAAATTACACGTGAAATTAGGGGGTACTTGGACGGATTCCGACATGCTGTTGTCTGCAAGCGTCAAGGGGGTGGCGGGGGATGACAAATGGGGTGGGAAGCGAGGCGAGAAGCGGGATAGCGGCGATGCTGATGGGTTGTTTGATGCAGAAAATGAAGCAAAAACCGAGGGGCGATGCAGATCAGATTTTGTGGTGTGCGTGGCACAACCAGATTGCGCTTTAGAAAATCACTCAGAGGTAATGAATGGAAGATTCAATACCGTAAGTGCGACATAAAGATCTGAGATCAGGAATCAAGAAAAGAACCAAAATGTTGCTGCCTGGCAGTAATAAACATCGGCAATTTGTGATGCATTTCGCTCAGTTCACAATCTAAAAACGGCATCAAATTGACCGACTCTGCCATCAACTCGCCGATGATGCGATAGCCCTCCTCAAGCAAATCTTTGCGTAATCGGCACAGCCGACGACAGTTCAAATTAAGTAACGTAATGGTGTAGGTAGCACGCTCGGTTTCGGCCACAGACAGCCCTGCCGCTGCTTGTACGGTCCCATCGCTGACAAGGTATTCGAAAAAGTGATCGCAGTTATGCAGAGTCGGCGATATAAAACGGGAGTCGTATCTTGCCCAGTCCCGCTTGCCGTCGCTGTGGCCGCAACTAACACCGCCGTTGGCTTTGGTTGCACCAATCTTTTCGGAGTACGTGCAAGAGAGGACTAAATTTGTCCATTCAAACGTCCTGTCGCTATGGGCATGTTTAGGCCAGATGTGCTCAATATGGCTACCGATCTGGCTATCGAGCTCTATTTGACAGTAAGCACAGAGATGTTTTTGCAATTGCATCAGCACTTCTGAGACCGCCGCTTTGCCATCAAAATGGTCCCAAATGCCAGCACCGCGCGCTATTGCGCGCTGTAAAGCTTGAGGTGGATTGAAGGGATGCTTGATCGGTCTCATCGAGCCACCTGCTTACGCCGTGCTACGTTACGTGCAATAAGCATGTCAGCCAATTGCAGTTGTGCATTACCTGTACCCAATTCCTTTTCCAGCTTCACGCGTATTGCCGTCGTTGCGGCGTCAATATCGTTGCCAGCTTCGACCCGGCGCAAGTAGTCTTTAAGCTGCATATTGACTTCAAGTGGCGGACGCGAAGAAACATCAAGAATATCTTCAAGCGCCGCTCTGCTCTCATCGGCGTAAATTTCGTAGTGCGGTGTTTCGACAACCGGCTGTCCGTCAACCCAGTTCAGCACCCTGATAGATTCGCTGTGTACAGTGGTGAGTACTTGGGGGCTATGTGTGGTCACAATAAACTGCACCTGCGGAAATGCTTCCAGAAGATTGGTTAATACCGTTTGCTGCCATTCTGGATGAAGATGCATATCGACTTCATCAATCAAGACGATACCGGGCGTCTGCCGGGTAGCTTCTGCCCCAAGATGCGGGTTCAGCTTGGTGGCTCTGAAGGCCATATCCGCTACCAGACCAACCATGTTACGAATACCATCGCTGAGCATTGAAATCGGCAACTGACCAAGTTGCGGGTGAGTGGCAACCAATTCTTTATGTCTGACGCTGTAGTCGAGCTTATCCCAAGCTGAAATAGCTAAACAAGTCTTGATAGCCGTATTCACCGATGCAATACAGTCGTCAAACTCAGTCGATGTTGCCCCCCCTTGGGTCTGAAAATTTTCCAACCTAGCATTCAATGCATTTTCGGTCCAGTAGCGAAACCACGTAGCGAACGATTTATAACTAGAATCTGGATTGAGGCAATTGGTATAGCCAATGGTCCGTGAACTACGCGAAAGTTCATCTGTCTTGAGATTTTTTAATTGCCAAAGGCGACCAGTTCCGTAGTAACCCACCAAAGGTAACGTGACATTACTACCTTCGGTTCGTACCTCATCTTGCAAATACTTACCGTATTTTGTGAGTTCTTTGCAATCTTTAATCGTCGTCTTCGCTTTTTTTGGACTTGAAAGCTGCCGTTTCCACGATTGCGGGCTCGGAGTGATATCCATTCCCACCTGAGCCAATAAAGTGAATGGAAAACAACCGCTAGCCACAAGCTCTACACCACCCTTGGCGTATTCCATTTCCCTTCTGTCGGTCTTTGTTACCGGACTCTGGCGGATATCACCGGCATCAAAATGCGGCCCATGCGCCTCATCGAAAGCCCCCACAAAAGGACCAAGCGCCACAGCAATAGCATCAAGGACTGATGTTTTTCCGGCACCATTCTGAGCGACAAGCACTGTCAAGCGTTCATGAAAATCAATCTCAAGATGGGGAAAGCAGCGATAGTTAATCAGCCGTAATTTAGTTAATGTCAGTGGATTCATGGTTTTCTGCCCGATTCAATAACGTACTTACATCAAAGTTGGCCGTCAAAATGACTGAACATAAGGCTTGAGCAGGCCCGGTGATGGTGTATGAATAATAGTACGCGCAGCATATAGAAGGCAAAAAGATATGTCCACCAACGCATTTTTCGCTGATTTTTCGCCGATCAAAACCGCCATAACTAAAACTGCTATTTACCGGTTGACCTCCATTTTCAACGACTGTATCTTGTCAACGTTCCTCAAAAAGGAACACAGGTTTGACAGCCTGATTTGTAAATACCCGGACCGCGTCATGCGGTCTGGGCCCTAAGTTCGCCCTCACCGGGCGGCGGTGCCGGGAAAGCCTTCGGGCTTGCTGGTCATTTGGTATTTACAACCGGTCTGTCAATCCCGTCATTTGCCGCCCACCCGTACTTCGACGGGAGCGGTTCAACCGGACTAAAGGATCGAACGATGCCATTCAACAATGCTACCGAACCATCTCAAGACGACTCATCTGACAAGGCCAGACAACAGCGGCCAAAAAACCTCACCGATATTAAAGAACGATTTTTTCTGATCGACTACGCCAGATACTCAATGGAAACCTCTCTGGGTGTCACAGCGGTTCTCGATGTCATCGAAGCCAACGAACATTCCCAAGCCGATGCACCAACGCTGGCCGTTAGCGGCCCGACGTGCGAAGCGTTGCAAACACTGGCGCTGCTCTCGGCTCGACTATTGGCCAATTATGCGCTGCAAGAAGTCGAATTAATGGATGCGCGCAAGCACGTCTGACAAATTTAAGTCGAAAAAAAAAGAGGCTAAATAGCCTCTTTTTTTATCCTGACATTTCACACTAAGTAGTCACCAACGCCACAGCCCGCTTACGAAACATTTTCCGCAATTTAAAGAACCGCTGCACCTTGCCAGCCTCCGGCGTAATACCAAAACTCTCAGTAATTCGATCCAGAATAATCGCCAGCAGCACCACGCTCAAGCCACTCTCAAATCCCAGCCCGATATCAAGCCGCTGAATACTCGCCAGCACGTCATTCCCTAACCCACCCGCGCCGACCATCGAGGCAATAATCACCATCGACAAGGCCATCATGATGGTCTGATTAATCCCGGCCATGATCGATGGCAAGGCGTTGGGAAACTGGACTTTGTAGAGCAGTTGCCAAGGTGTGCAGCCAAAGGCCTGACCGGCTTCGACGATCTCATTATTGACATGGCGTATCCCCAGCGCAGTCAGGCGCACCGCTGGCGGCATCGCAAAAATCACGGTTGAAATAATTCCAGGTACACGTCCCAGACCGAACATCATCGCTGCAGGAATCAGATACACGAACGCTGGCATGGTTTGCATCAAATCCAGAATAGGCCGCACGATCATCGCGACCCGCTTACTCTTAGCGGCCCAGACGCCCATCGGTATGCCCAGCGCCAGACTGATGATGGTGGCCGAAATCGTCAGCCCTAATGTCACCACCGTCTGATCCCAGAAACCGGTCCCCAGAATGAGCAAGAAAGCGACCAGCGTAAATAACGCAAACTTAAAGCCGACGCGCCAGACCCCCATCACGATAAAGAAGCCCACCAGCACCCCGATCGGGAGGATTTGTAAGCCATGCTCAATGACTTCGGCAAACCAGCTGATGGCAGCGCCAAAGGCATCAAAACTATTGCCATGCTTATCGAGAATGTAGTGAACGCCCTGATCGACCCAGCGTCCGAGTGGAATAGTGTCAGACATGTGCGCTTTCCTTTGACAATGCTTGCAGAACCATGGATTGACTGATCGCGCCGCAATAACAGCCGTCGGCGTCTACCACCGGTAGCGGAATCGGGCTGGCAATGAGTTTTTTCATCACCACATCGAGAGCGGTCCGATGATGAATTAATTCGACTTTTTGCATGGTCAGCGGCGCTATGACGCCGTTGACATCGGCAAAACTGCGGGTTGGCATCATCCCCTGCACTTTGCGTGCGCTGTCGACGACGAAGGCATAGTCGGATCGGCTGCTCGCGTATAGATGCGGATTGGACTTGAGTTCTTCAGCCGATTTAAGCAGCGGTACGGTGTTGATTTGCATCAGATCGCTGGCGGTCAGATAGCGGCTGGTATCGACGCCGTCAAAGAAGGCGCGGACGTATTCTTCGGCAGGATTATCGATAATTTCCTGGGCCGTGCCGACTTGTACCAGACGCCCGCCTTCCATGATCGCGATCCGACTGCCGATACGCAGCGCTTCTTCCAGATCGTGGGAGACAAAAATAATCGTGCGGCGTTGTTCTTTTTGGAGTTCGAGCAAGACGTCCTGCATCTCTTTGCGCTTGAGCGGATCGAGGGCAGAAAAAGCCTCATCCATAATCATCAGCGACGGATTGACCGACAGCGCACGCGCCAGACCGACCCGTTGCTGCATCCCGCCCGATAGTTCGCACGGCAGTTTGTTGGCAAATGGTGCCAGACCGACTTGTTCCAGCACCGCCATGGCTTGACGCTCACGCTCTTTCTTGCCGACACCGGCGACTTCCAGACCGAATGCGGCGTTCGACAACACCGTGCGATGCGGCATCAACGCAAACGACTGAAACACCATGCTCATATCACGGCGACGCAGTTTGATGAGTTCAGCTTTGGTCATCGCGGCCACGTCCTGTCCATCGACCCAGACGCTGCCCGCACTCGGATCAACCAGACGATTGATGAGGCGAATGAGGGTGGATTTGCCAGAACCAGACAGTCCCATAAGCACAAAAATTTCGCCCTCTTGCACCTCGAACGACACATTTTGAACACCGACGACCTGGCCGGTTTCAGCAAAAATTTTGTCCTTTGAGTAGCCTTTTTTAAGCATGCTTAAGGCTGTCTCGGGGCTATCTCCAAAGACTTTGTACAGGTGATCAACGACCACTTTTCCCGATTTCATCAACTGTCTCCTAATCGATCATTTGCTGCTACCGCACTGTTCTGCTGGCCGACGGTAGATGTGCTGTGCACCATTTACTGCATGGCGCGTCAGGTTGTGTTGCCCTCTGGCAATGCGACGTACTTTCGTACTACTTTTCCAGCCAGATTTTTACTGCATCTATGCATACTCATTATTTTTATAGGTCAGTAACATAGTCGCGAGAAAGGATACGTGGCGAATGAAAATTTACGACAGCCACTTAGCCAAAAACGACGCCGTCACTGTCGTGCCATGAACAGTGGGGCCAGCGAGCGCTGTATCGACCTCAGGCGGCGCTCAGTAGCACCACTATTGTCGTAATAACATCTTTTAGGGTCGCAATTTTCTTGAGAAAAACTACGCACTATTGTCGTCTTGAGGCAACTGAACATCCATCACGCGCCGTTTTTTTATACTGAAAATGAAACGCAAAGTAAAACAGGTATTTTTATCTGAAAACGGATCCGTAATACGGCACTCTTTGAGCGGTTTTTGACTGTATGTATCCATCCTGCACACATAGACTTAATGCTCGATTAATTACCTAAGAGCACGTTATGCCTATGCCACCAGTTGCTAATACGAACATTGTAGGGGCTAACACCTCCTGCATTAACAACATTCCAGAGGTAACAAATCATTCACCACAGTCAAATTTCAGCAACAACTATATGGCGGGAACAAATTCATCTGAATCAATGCTTTCAACTACCACTAATAATCATCCCCACACCTCGCAAAATGACATCGTTCAATCACCATACGCAATTGTTTCAGAGTTTCAAAGGACAGCCGACTATCATATGAACAATGCGGAAATACTCGTGCAAAAGGTAGTTGAAAACGCCAACCAAGTATATCAATGGACAGTGCACAATATAGTTGACCACATGGAGTTTCAAAAAGCCACATCAAGTGAATCAAAGGCTTATTATCATCAGCAAATGTTTGCTAGCGAAGATCGAATGAGATTCTTCACATCCAACCTTAATAAAAATCGAGATGCGTTGAAAGAGCAATTTGATTTAAGTAATTATTATGCAGCCGAGGCAAGGCAAGTATTCGAAGCCGAAGCTGCCCCAATCAGAAGCAGCAATATTGGCGCACAACAGACTTTTTCAGAATAATTTCACGCACTATCATTTTTCTGATCAGGTAGCCGACCATCTTGCCCAGCCATAAAAAAAGCAGTAAGCAGTCTCTCTATCAAGAGGCTGCTTACTGCTTTACAAACGCGTCCTGACTAACCTGTGAAAAATAGTCCGTACTATTCTTTCAGAAGAGTACGGACTATTTTTTAGCAGGACTGATTTAATGCCCCCTACTCACTACCTGGCAACAAGAAAGTCTTCAACGCGCAACAACATCACTTAGCAGCAGCCAACCATTCCTTGACCCGCTCTGGATGCCCGGCAACCCATTTTTCAGCGGCAACTTCCGGCTTCTCACCATTTTGCACGGCCAACATCACGCTATCAATTTCACCCGGTTTCCAGGAAAAATTCTTCAGCAAATCATTGATCGGTTTCGCCTTGGCCGCTAAGCCGGGATTGGCTACGCTATCGACATGTTCCGATTCGCCATAGACATTTTTAGGATCTTCCAGAAACTTCAGTTTGTACTTGGCAAACATCCAATGCGGAATCCAGCCAGTCACAGCGATCGGTTTATTCGCCCGAATCGAGCGATCCAGTTCTGCTGTCATTGCGCTGCCCGAGCTTGGCATAAGCTTGAGCGTCAAACCGTAATCCTTGATCGCCTGTTCGGTCTTGGTCATCACACCAGCACCAGCATCGATCCCCACGATGCGACCATCAAAAGCCGCCTTTTGCGCCTCCAGATCGCCGACGGTGACGGCGGTGACGTATTCAGGCACGATCAGACCAATCTTGGCCCCATGAAAATTCACGCCCAGATCAACGACTTTGTCTTTGAGCTTGTCGTAATACGCGCCATGCGTAGCCGGTAACCATGCCGACATCGTCGCGTCCAAGTCACCACGCGCCACGCCTTGCCACATCAGACCCGCAGCCACCGGGACCAGCTTGACGTCGTAACCAAGATTTTTACGCATCACCTGCGCGGCGACGTAAGTTGTGGCAACGCTGTCGGACCATCCTTCGACATAGCCGATGCTGATGCTCGGTTTAGTTTCTGCACCAGCCAAACCGGACACCGCAGTCATACCTAAACCGATACTCAGCCAGCACAACTTGGTTACCAGAGAATGTGAATTCAATTTCATTGAAAGCCTCTTAAAAGTAGAAATGGGTAACGTGATGGAATTTTTTATAGGGAACCGCTGCGCAACAATTTTATCTTCCGCCAGTTTTATCATCGTCCATCAGGGTTTTGAAAAGTTCGCCATTTACGACCAGAATTGGAGCAATTGCGACGTTTGTCAGTTGCCAAAAAAGAAGATTGAGCTTCCTGTATTTTTTCGTAATCCCAGTACATAACTAAGTCCGCATAATTGTTTAGACCAGGCACCCCGACGCAGACAGTGCGATTGATCGGCAAGGGAGGCAACGACGTATAAACGATTATGCGGCCTTACTTATCCACCACCAAATCCGTCAACGGTTTACTACAACACAGCAACACCATCCCCTGATCAATTTCCCGCTGGCGAATCCCACCCTTATGCTGCATCGCAACCTTGCCGGAAATCAACTTTACCTTGCAAGTCCCACACATCCCCTGCGCGCACGACGAGGCTAACCGCACACCGGTAGCACGGGCGGCTTCCAGTACGTGCTGGTGTGCGCCGCAGACAATTTCACGGGCACTTTTTTGAAACATGACCTTGAAAGTACTGGTGTCCAACGTGTCAAGTAATGCCAAGGTATCGACCGGCTCGGCGGCAGCAATCGCCATTTCCGGCGCGGCGATGGCGTGTACTTCAGTCGGAATCAGCGCGACCGCCTCCATCACTTCTTCCCGTACTTCCTCGGGAAGATTCTCGAAGGAAAAACTCTCCTCGTGATAATGCTGACGATCAAACCCTGCCTGATCGAGCATGGTGCGCACCGCCCGCATGTAGGGCGCAGGGCCGCATACAAAAATCTCGCGCTGCATAAAGTCCGGGGCCATCAAGGTCAGCGCGGGCAACGACAACATGCCAGTCGGACCGTGCCAGTCACGCCGTGCACCTAAACGCTCACAGATAAAACGGGTACGGAAATTGTGCTGCGTGCTGGCAATCAAGGCCAGTTCGCGTTCAAAAATAATATCGTCCGGCGTCCGTGCGCTATGGATGAAAGTGATATCTCTATCATCGGCCAAATCGTAGTGCGCGCGTGACATCGACATCAAAGGCGTGACACCAGAGCCAGCCGACAAAAACAGATATTTATCAGCGGGATACGTCGCGCAAGTGAACTCGCCAGCTGCACCCAATACACGCACGCTGTCACCCGCTTTCAGATTATCGTGCAGCCATCGATTCGTGCTCGATGAACCGGGCGCTTAGAGAAGCTATCACCGACTGCC
>NZ_JBRIIQ010000103.1:0-13636 GCF_052976905.1 Glaciimonas sp. GG7
TGATTGATTCGGCTCGCTTGAAATGCGGTATCCTCAAAAAGTCAGATTCATTTGTCTAGTTCGAGGATATTCATGCAAAAAACACGCACTCTACAAGAGTTGAAAAGCAGCACCGCGCAATGTCGGGTGCTGCTTTTTTTTATCTTCACGGTTTTTCGCAGAGTTGGTAAAACTCTTGGTGTCGGAATGTGCATGGCATTGCTGTTGGCGCACACGGCGCAGGCCGCTCCCGCTGCCAAAATCGACAGTTTTTCGCCACAGGGAGACGTCACTCAAGTACGTCAGATACACGTCAAGTTCTCAGAAGCCGCCATTACATTTGGCGACCCTAAAGCGCCGATGCCGTTTGATATCAATTGCAAAGAAGCCGGTAGCCCGCGTTGGTCCGATGACAAAAACTGGGTCTACGATTTTGCCCGCGATGTGCCGCCCGGCACCCGTTGCAGCTTTACGCTCAAGCCTGCATTCACGATGTTGTCAGGCGCGGCGGTCGGCGGCAAAACGGTATTTCAATTCAATACCGGTGGCCCCGCTGTGGTGTCTGTCAATCCATCATCGGACTCCTCATGGGAAACCATCGACGAAGAGCAAATTTTCATTCTGGTACAAAACGGCGCGGCCACCAGCGACAGCATTCTTAAACACGTGTATTGCGAAGCCGAGGGCGTCCATGAGCGCATTCCCGTCAAGCTTATCGATGGCCCGGTGCGCCAGGCGCTGCTCAAACAATTTGCCGACAAGATCAATCCCGAGATTGTCAGTACCATGCAATGCCAGCAACGCTTGCCCAACGATGGCGCGGTCCGGTTGACCTGGGATAAGGGCGTGATGACGCCATCGAGCATTGCTACTACCCGGTCACAGGTTTTTACATTTAAAGTCCGTCCGACTTTTACTGCCAGCGTGAGCTGCGAGCGCGAGAACGCCAACGCCGCCTGTGCGCCGATGTTGCCGCTGCGGGTAGTGCTGACTTCACCGGTCACGCGCAAGCTGGCAGAGGGCGTGACCTTAAGCGGCGCGCAGGGCAAGTCAACGCCATTTTTCGACAAAAACAATACCGAAGAGACCGTCACCCAACTAATCTTCAAGCCGCCGTTTGCCGAAAAGTCAGAACTCACCATCGCATTACCAAGCGGATTTAAGGACGAGAGCGGGCGCGCATTATCGAACGCGAATACGTTTCCGATAAAGGTCAACATGGCGGACTATCCGCCGCTGGCAAAATTTCCTTCCGCGCCATTCGGCATCATCGAACTCAACGCCGATGCGACCTTGCCGGTCACGCTGCGTAGCGTCGAGACATCGATGCTGGCGCGTAGCGTCGATGGCAAAATCATGCCGGGCAAGGTCAGCAATCTGAAAGTCAGCGACGATCAAAGCATCATTGCGTGGCTGACCCGGCTCAATCGTTATCACGAAAGTTCTATCGAGATAGACAAAAAATGGGTAGAAACGCGCAGCCTCAGTTTGCTGGCAAAGCAAGCGGGGGCAAAAAACCTGACCTTGCCGCCAGCACCGGACGCCAAAAATGGCGTGCGCCCGTTTGAAGTCATCGGCATTCCACTCAAAGATCCCGGCTTTTATGTTGTCGAACTGGCCTCCGAAAAGCTAGGTGCAGCCTTGCTAGGCAAAGCTGCGCCGATGTTTGTGCGCACCAGTGCTTTGGTGACCAATCTATCGGTCCACGTCAAGATCGGTCGCCAAAATGGCGCGGTCTGGGTGACCACGCTGGACAATGCCAAACCGGTGGCCGATGCCGATGTCAGGATCGCCGATTGCAATGGCACCGAACTCTGGCGCGGCAAGACGAATACATCGGGAATCGCCACGGTCGCGGAATTTCCGGACGACGGTTGCAATAATGGACGCAATAACGGACGCAATACACAACCAGGCCACATCGACGGCCTGTTTGTCAGCGCCCGCAAGACCGATGAAAAAGGCCGCGCCGATATGGCCTTTGCGTTGACCTCGTGGAACAACGGGATTGAATCCTGGCGTTTCAATTTGCCCATGGACAACGATAAATCGGCCACCGTGCGTGCACACACCGTGTTTGATCGGACGCTATTGCGTGCCGGTGAAACGGTCTCGATGCAGCACGTTATTCGTACTGAAACGCTGCAAGGCTTTGGCTTACTGCCCAAAGATCAGCTCCCCACGCGCATGCGCATCACGCATCAGGGCAGCGGTCAGGAATATCAATTTCCCCTGACGTGGCGCGGACAAAAAAATGCTGAGTCTGTCTTTGCGATTCCGCAAGAAGCCAAGCTGGGGCGCTATGAAGTAGTGCTCGATAGCGGCACCGATAGCAGCAACGGTGACGCCTCGCGCAGCTACAGCACGGGTAGTTTTCGCGTCGAAGAATTCCGTTTGCCGTTGTTGCAAGGACGGATCACGCCGCCGAAGTTATTGATTGCGCCAACCGACGTGCCGCTCACCGTGCAACTGAACTATCTCAATGGCGGCGGCGCTGCCGGTCAGTCGGTGCACGTCACCAGTTTGTTGCGCGGTCGTGCGATTAGCTTTGCGGCCTACGATGGTTATTCTTTTTCCGTAGCGGGAAATAACGGCAGCGATAGCAACGGGGATGATCAAAAAATCGTCGCTGACAAATTACCGGTCACGCTGGATAAAAATGGCGCTGGAAAAACCAGCATCCAAGCATTGCCCGTCATTACTGCGCCCAAAGAATTACTGACAGAGATGACCTTCGCCGACCCGAATGGCGAAATCCAAACGGTGTCCAATCTCACGCCAGTATGGCCTTCGGCCATCGTTGTCGGTTTGAAAGCCGGGGAGTGGGTATCGGTCAAGAAAAAACTGACGTTGACAGCGGTGGCACTCAATCCCGCCGGTCAGCCGCAAGTCGGCGTGCCGATCACCATCAGCGGCAAAGTTAAACAAACCAACTCGCACCGTAAGCGCATGGTGGGTGGTTTTTATGCGTATGAAAATACCGAAACATCCAACGATATAGGCCCGCTATGCTCCGCTAAAACCGACGCGCGCGGCTTGATGATCTGTACCGTTGAATTATCAGAGTCCGGCAATGTCGAGCTGACCGCCAAAGGTCAGGATGGCAACGGTCGCACCGCGTTGGCGACCAGTTCGGTGTGGGTGACCAAACAAGGCGAGCTTTGGTTCGACGGTGAAAATCAGGATCGCATCGATATCCTGCCCGAGAAAAAACACTATCAAGCGGGCGAGACGGCCAAGTTTCAGGTCCGCATGCCATTCCGTTACGCCACGGCCTTAGTCGCCATTGAGCGCGAAGGCGTCATCGAAACCCACGTCATGCAACTCAACGGGCAAGATCCGACGTTCAGCCTGCCGGTCAAAGCCAGTTACGGCCCGAACGTATTTGTCTCGGTGCTGGCTGTGCGTGGCCGGATGCGCGAAGTGCCGTGGTATTCATTCTTTGTCTGGGGCTGGAAAGAACCGCGCAATTGGTGGGGCGAGTTTAAGGAATATCAAGCGCCTGGTGCCACCGTCGATCTCGCCAAGCCTGCCTACAAATTCGGCATCGCCGAAATCATGGTCGGCACCGCCGCCAATCAATTGGCGGTGAGCGTCAAGACCGATCGGCCTGACTATCCGATTCGCTCCACTGCGAAGGTCACGATCCAAGTCAATCTGCCGGACGGAAAACCTGCCGCCGGTGCTGAAATTTCTGTTGCCGCAGTCGATGAAGCGCTGCTCGAACTCGAACCTAACCGGAGCTGGGATTTGCTGGCAGCGATGCTACAACGCCGTAGCTACGGCGTAGCAACCTCAACTGCGCAAATGCAGGTCATCGGCAAGCGTCATTACGGTCGCAAGGCGATTCCTGCTGGCGGCGGCGGCGGCAAATCGCCCACGCGGGAATTGTTCGATACCTTGCTGCTCTGGAAGCCCGTGGTCGTGCTGGACGCCAACGGACGCGCTCAGATTGACGTGCCCTTGAATGACAGCCTGACCAGTTTCAAGATAGTCGCGGTGGCGCAAAGCGGAGTCAGTTTGTTTGGTACAGGATCGGTCAGCATCCGCTCGACGCAGGATCTGCAATTGATCTCCGGCTTGCCGCCGCTGGTGCGTGAGGGTGATAACTTCAGTGCCATGGTCACCGTGCGCAATACCACGACCCGCGCCATGCAAGTCCATGCCAGCGCCGCTGCAACGGGTTTAAGCTTGCCTGCTCAGGATGTCAACATCCCCGCCGGAGAATCGCGCGAACTGGTCTGGCCGGTCACTGTGCCAGCGAATGCCAGCCAATTGCAATGGGAAATCAACGCGCAAGAACAAGGCGGAGCCAAGGTCAAAGACAGCATCAAATTTACCCAGCGCGTAGTGCCTGCGGTCCCGGTGACGGTGCAACAGGCGACCTTGTTTCAGCTGGATAAATCGTTTTCGCTGCCGATCTCACGCCCTGCTGATGCGTTAGCCGGGCGGGGCGGATTGGCGATGGCGTTAGCGCCTTCTTTGGCTGGCAATAACGAAGGCCTGCGGCGCTACTTTACCGAGTACCCGTATTCCTGCCTTGAGCAGCAAGCCTCACGGGCGATTGGTTTGCGTGACGAGGCGCTCTGGAAAAAAGTCTTAAACGATTTGCCAACTTATCTCGATAGCGATGGACTGGCCTATTACTATCCGCCCACTACCGGCAACGCCGGGCGCGGCAGCGATACCTTAACCGCCTATTTACTGGCGGTGACGCAAGAATCGGGCTTCGCTATTCCACTACAAAGTCGCGACAAAATGCTCGACGGTCTGGCCGCTTTTGTTGAAGGAAAAATTACCCGCGATTTCTGGTCGCCGCAAAAAGACTTGGACGTGCGCAAGCTGGCAGCCTTAGAAGCGCTGTCGCGTTATGACCGCGCCCGGCCTGCGATGCTCGATGCGATTCAGTTGTCGCCGAATCTGTGGCCGACCTCGGCGCTGCTGGACTGGATCAATATTTTGCAGCGCACAACCAGTATTCCCGAGCGCGCCAAACGTCTGACTGAGGCCGATCAAATCCTTCGTTCCCGCTTGAATTTTCAGGGAACGCGGATGGGATTTTCTACGGAGAGCAGCGATTACTGGTGGTGGCTGATGACCGGCGGCGATGTCAACGCCACCCGGCTGGTGTTGACGGTGCTGGACAATCCTGCCTGGAAAGATGATCTGCCCAAACTGATCAACGGCGCGATACAACGACAGTCACGCGGCCATTGGGCAACCACTACGGGCAACCTCTGGGGCAGTCTGGCGTTACAAAAATTTGCGCAGAAATTTGAGTCTGAAAAAGTCGCCGGGGTCACCAAGGTAACGGTCGAGCAGGGTGGCAAGAGTATCGATAGCCAACGTTATGCATGGCCTGCCAATGGCGGCGGCAAGCTGTCTATGCCGTGGCCGGATGCGACGGCTGCTGCAGAAATAAAGTTCAATCATGCAGGCAGCGGCACGCCTTGGATCACGGTGCAAAGTCTGGCTGCGGTCACCTTGAAAAAACCTTTTTCCAGCGGGTATCGGATCACGAAAACCATCGTCCCGATCGAACAAAAAGAAAAAGGAACATATACCCGTGGCGATGTGGTTGAGGTCCATCTGGAGATCGATGCCCAGACCGATATGACCTGGGTAGTTGTTACCGATCCGATTCCGGCAGGCGCGACCTTGCTGGGCTCCGGACTCGGGCGTGATTCGGCCATTGCCAGCGGGCGTGAACGACTCAGCAGTAACGCCGTGGCAGTGTACGAAGAGCGCAGTTTTGAGGCGTTTCGGAGTTATTACGATGTCGTCCCCAAAGGCAAATTCACGATGACGTACACCTTCCGGATGAACAATCCCGGTCAATTCAGTTTGCCGCCCACGCGGGTGGAGGCGATGTACGTACCGGAAATGTTTGGTGAACATCCGAATCAACCATGGACGGTCAAGTGAGGGGCAAGCGACTCGTCGTGGCGTTGCTATTGGCAGGCAGCGCCGCGCATGTGTACGCACTGTAAACGTTTGCCGAAGTGCAGCAGGCGTTCCGCTCATCAGAAGCCACGTTGCTCGACCGTCAAGGCGCGGTGTTGCAGCAAATCCGCTTGAATCCGAACGAGCGCCGCCTGGCATGGGTCAGCCTTGAGGACGTCTCTCCCGCCTTGCGTCATGCCTTGATTGCCTCCGAAGATAAACGTTTTTATCAGCACAGCGGCGTCGATTGGAATGCGGTTGCTGCTGCCGCGTGGGGCAATCTGTGGAATAGCAAAACCCGTGGCGCGTCCACCATTACGATGCAATTGGCCGGTCTGCTGGATGATGATTTACGACGCGGCAACGCGCCACGCTCGATCAGGCAAAAAATGTCACAAGTTGTCGTGGCCCAATTGCTGGAACATCGTTGGCGCAAAGATCAGATTCTCGAAGCGTATTTAAATCTGGTCAGCTTTCGGGGCGAATTGGTCGGCCTGCACGCCTTGTCCCGCGTGTTGTTTGGTAAACATCCGAGCGGTTTAAACCAACGCGAAGCCGCCATCGCCGTCGCTCTGATCCGCGGCCCCAACGCCACGCCAGCCCGTGTGACCGAGCGCGCCTGCCGGATATTGACGGACCAAAATGCTGGGCAAGAATGCAAAGGTTTAGACGGTTTTACCTTGCTGGCGCTAACCCGCACCGGCACCAACTCTGAGGTCATCGTGACTGCCACCGCGCCGCAATTGGCCCCGCATCTGGCGCGCAAACTGCTCAACATCTCCGGCCAGACGGTGCGCTCCACGCTGGACGCTGGGGTACAGCGTTTTGCCAATGATGCCTTGCGTCGGCAATTGGCCGCGCTGGTGGATCGCAATATTGAAGACGGTGCCATCGTCGTGATCGACAACGCCAGCGGCGATGTATTGGCGTGGGTCGGTTCCAGCGGATCGTTTTCTAATGCTGCTGAGGTCGATGGCGTGGTTGCACGGCGTCAGGCTGGCTCGACCTTGAAGCCATTTTTATATGAACTTGCGATTGAAAAAAAATGGATGACGGCGGCCTCGATACTCAACGATGCGGCAATCAATTTGCCGACTGCGAGCGGGTTATATATTCCCCAAAATTACGATAAACAATTTAAAGGTTTAGTCAGCTTGAGGACAGCCTTGGGATCGTCGTTGAATATCCCTGCGGTACGAACCTTGGTGACAGTCACGCCGACAAGATTTTTCGATCGGCTGCAACATCTGGGATTTGCATTGCGAGAATCGGGCGATTTTTACGGATATAGCTTGGCGCTCGGCAGCGCCGATGTCAGTTTGCTGGCGCTCACCAATGCCTATCGCGCCCTCGCCAATCAAGGCCAATACAGCGGCGTGCGCACGGCACTGACCGATCCCTTGATAACTAAACGCGCTGTGATGGATCCTGCGGCAACGTTTATCGTCGGCGATATTCTGTCCGATCGCAGCGCGCGCAGCCGTACCTTTGGACTAGAAAGCGCACTCTCCACACGGGTCTGGGCCGCCGTCAAAACAGGGACTTCCAAAGACATGCGCGACAACTGGGCCGTTGGCTATTCGGACCGCTACACCGTCGGCGTCTGGGTCGGCAATGCTTCGGGTTTGCCGATGTGGGATGTCTCTGGCGTCACGGGTGCGGCACCGATCTGGCAAGAAGTGATGGAATATCTGCACACCCGCGACCGAACACGGCAACGCATCCCCTCCATGCCCGACGGCGTGGTGGCGCAAGATATTCGTTATCAGGACAATATCGAAGCGCCGCGCCGGGAGGTTTTTCTGGCAGGTACGCAACAAAGCCTGTTGACCACCGCCCAATCCGACCAGATCAGCTTAGCAATTCGCTATCCGACGCCGGGGATGCTCATTGCGCTGGACCCGGATATTCCGCCCGACCGGCAACGTGTGCGCTTTGCCGCCGATGGCGTGACAGATGGCGCATGGCGACTGGATGGAAAAATATTGCGTCAGCCTGGCAAGAGTCGTGCGCAGAAAATGGCGTTTGACTGGATGCCGTGGCCCGGTCGACATACCCTCGAGTTATTGGATCGCAACAATGCGATCGTCGATCAGGTGCAGTTTGAAGTGCGTGGTGCAGTCGTACAAAATACCCTCAAGCCAGGAATAAAAAATCGCTCATATTCATCAAACGTATCAGAGCATTATTTGGCTATTCAGCCTTAATTTTTGAGAATCTTCTTAAGCTTATCGTCAAAAATCACCCCTAGTATTCATGGAGATGTTTTCACATCCGCGATCCGGCATTGCGCCTGATTGTGCTCACTTTCTTTTCAGAAAGCGTCTCCATGCCAAACAATCCACGCACTAATCCACGCACTAATCCACGCACCTTCAGCGCCAGCAGCAGCGCCATTCCCACCATCCTCGGAGAGCCGGGTTTAGTCCCGATTCATTTATCCGGCACCGAAGGTATCAACAGTCTGTTCGACTACCAACTCATCCTTAGCACGCCCGATACCCTCAACTATCTGACCGACCAGACAGCTAACTTTCATCTCAACGATTTTCTGGGCCACGACATCACCGTGAGCATCGCCTTGGACGGTAGCGACCCCGGTAACGGTGCGGGAACGCGTGAAATCTCGGCGTTGATTTGCGCCGCTCAAATGCTGCGTCAGGAAGGTCGCCATGCCCTGTATCAACTCACCTTGCGTCCGTGGCTGCATCTCGCCACGCTGACCTCTGACTGCAAAATATTTCAGGATAAAACCGTCATTGAAATTCTCGATACGCTGCTGGAAAACTACACATTTCCGGTTGAGAAACGCCTTATCGAGACCTATCCCAAACGTGATTACCAGACCCAATACAACGAATCCGACTTCACTTTTTTTAGCCGTCTCTGTGAAGAATGGGGCATCAACTATTTCTTCGAACATAGCGATGGCAAGCATCGCCTCATCCTCATCGACAACATCGGCGCACATAAACCATCTTCCAGTAGCGCTTATCACGCCCTTGATTTTTACACCGAAGGCAAACACATCGACGCAGAATATATTCATGCGTTCGCTCCCGAACACACGCTCACTTCCGGGCAATTCAGCACCAACGATATCGACTACACGCGGCCCAACGCCGACCTTTCCGCCAGCCGCTCTTACCCGCGCCCGACGATCCACAATCAGCAAGCCATCTTTCGATGGCACACCGACACTCACTACAGCCAACCCGCCGCCAGCGGCACCGGGCGCGTCCCGAACAATCCGCATACCGAGGGCGATTTTATCGCGCGATTACGGATGCAAGCGTTGCGCAGTCCCGGCCTGCGCGCCCGTGGGCAAGGCCATTTGCGGGGGATGGTCCCCGGCTGCGTCTTTACCCTCCAGCGTCATCCGCACAGCGCTGCTAATACCGACTATTTAATTCTTTCCACCAGCTTCACCATCGCCGAATCTGCTGATGAAACGCAAGGCGTGGACAACTCCCGGCGTCAACGTTTTGAGGTCAACGTCGCCTTTACGGTCCAGCCGACGAGTGAGATATTGCGGCCCGAACCCACGACCCCCAAGCCATTTACCCACGGTCCCGCCAGCGCCAAAGTCGTTGGTCCCGCCGACCAAAACATCTGGACCGATGCACTCGGACGCATCAAGATTCAATTCCCGTGGGACCGTCTGGGTAAGCATGATCAGAACAGCAGTTGCTGGGTGCGCGTCGCCTCGTCGTGGGCCGGGAATCAACTTGGCGGGATGCAGATTCCGCGTATCGGGCAAGAGGTGATCATCGACTTTTTCGGCGGCGATCCTGATTTGCCGATCTGTACTGGACGCGTCTATCACCAGAATAATTTGCCGCCGTGGACGCTACCCAGTCAGAGCGCCTTATCCGGTTTTCGCTCGCGTGAGCTGACCAAAGACGGCGGTAACAGCGCACCCGGTCGCAGCAATCATTTGATCATGGACGACACCGATGGCAAAATCCAAAGCCAGCTTAAAAGCGATCATCTGCACAGCCAGTTATCGTTAGGTCACATCACTCGCATTGATGGTCTGGCCGGGCGGAAAGATGCGCGCGGTCAAGGGTTTGAATTACGTACCGACGGCCATGGCGCGATTCGGGCTAAAGACGGGCTGCTCATTAGCACTGAGGGCCGTAGCCGGGCCGAGGGCCATATCACCGATCTGGACGAAACTGCGCAACGGCTGATCGCGGCACAGGATCAGCAGAAGAATCTGGGAGAGTTGGCTGAGCAGCACGGCGTACTCGATGATGAGGATCACAGCACTGTCGCAGGCGTTCTCAAACAACAAAATGATGCCATCCAAGGCAGCGACGGAAATACTACAGACGGCCACTTTCCCGAGTTGGCAGAACCGCACTTAATCCTTGCCAGTCCCGCCGGAATCGCCACCACTACCGCGCACTCAACCCATATCGCCAGCGGCCTGCATCTGGCGCTCACCAGTGTGCAGTCGATGAGCTTGTCAGTCGGGCGGCGGCTATTGGCTAACGTCAAAAACGGGATCCGACTATTTAGCTATCAGGCTGGGATGAAATTGATTGCGGCAAGCGGCAATGCCGATATCCAGGCACTCAAAGACAGCATCAATCTGCTCGCCAAACTGACCATCACCCAGAGCGCCAACCGGATCACTCTGAGCGCGAAAGAAAAAGTGTTGATCAACGGCGGCGGTAGTTTTACCCAATGGAATGCCAGCGAAATGCACAGCGGAACCAACGGCAGTTGGATCGCTCACGCGGCCAGCCATGACATGACGGGGCCGCGCAGTGTATCGGTGGCTTTGCCGCAATTTGCGCAAGCTGCCTGCAAAGAATGTGCAAAAGCGGCGAAGGCGGCGCGTACCTACCTTGGCACAACACTTTAACGTTATTTTCAGGAGAGATAACTATGTATTACGGCGTTGACCCCCACCATCCCGATCTGCTCAAGCAGACCCAAACTACGTTAGCCGACTATGCAAGCAGGCATGACAATCTGTTCACCTACCTGCTAGTCGATGGGACTTTTGATGATGACTTAGCTGCTGACCTTTGGAAATATAGCCAAGATCCGGCCACTGACATTGTGTCGCTATACGACCGGACCGCCTTAGCAGAGCTAGAAGAATGCGCGCCTTTTTTACTACCTATTTCAGCCACTTGGTGTGACCTGCTATTACAACGTAGCGAGGGCGTTCCGATGTTGAGTTTTTTGCAAAGTCCGCTCACGCTGCAAAGTCTACAACGCCACTTCGCCGCATTTTTGCAAGTCCGCACGCCATCCGACGGCATGCGATGTTGGCTCCGATTTGCCGACACCGTGTGTAGCCAAAACATTCTGCGGATTTTGGATGACGCGCAACGCTCGGCATTTTGCTCCGGCTTTACGGCCTGGCACATCATCAACCGCGAAGGCACGCTCAATAGCATCGATGGAAGCTGTATGGATGCAGCGACCTATATCCCCTCCATCGTCTTTGCAGAAAATGCGATCGACATCACGGACGAACAATTCGGATTGCTCATTGAAAGCGGCGAGGCCGATTACCTCCTATGCAATCTCGGCGAGAAAGCCCCCGCAATCATCGCTGATCGTAAAGCCTCGGCGCTCTACGCAATGATTGCCGAATTGCTGGCGGAGATGGATAAGCGCGCTATCAAGAAAGAAGTCGATCGCGCACATCTGATCTTCGATGCGCTGCAGATGCCGAATAAATACGCAGCATTTGCGTTGTTGGATGCTGCGCAAGAGCATGGAGTTGCCAGCGCGTTACAGCATCGTGCGCAGTCTGTTTAACCAGCGGAGGAAGAGTAAATGACCTTACAAATGAATCGAAGGAAAACTATGCGACTTACATATTTATTGCTGTTTTCAGCAACGGTGGCGCTTAGCGCCTGTACTACACCGAAGCCGGGTGAACCTTTAGAGGTTATTCCGTATGTGAATGTGCCGATGTCGGCTGTACCGATGTCCTGCTTTAGCCATCCCGGGGTGGGCTATATTCATTCGTTTTCTGTGCAGGAGTTTTTTAGTAAGCGTTTGGTGGGTGGGCTGAGCTGCGGCGGCACTGGGGCTTTTGGTTACATGCTGCCTAAACAATGGCAACCGGGGATGAAGGTCAAGGTGCGTTGGAAACCGAATGGACGCGACTGGATAGAAAAAACCACCACGATCAGACGATATGACAAAGTCGGAACGCTATTTGCCCATTTTTTTATCAATGATGAGGTACGAGTAGTTTCATCGTTTGCTTATCCCGGCCCGCATCACCCCATTCCCGAAAACGTCGTCATCGCTCCACTGGAGGAAGAGTAAATGAGCCTCCCTATCCGTAGTGCACCACTGATTATTTCTGATCGTGCCGAAAAAGAAATGGCCTTGACCATCCCAGAAATGCGCCATCTGTTCACCAAGGAATACAGGCCAACCAAAAATGCCAAAGGTGCACCGTTATGCCAGAGCGTCATCAAGATCGGTATATTCTTCGATGGTACCAACAATAATCAAGAGCGTGACGAGCCGCTGCAAAGCCATACTAATGTCGTCAAACTATTTAAAGCCCACAAGTTTGTTGAGGGTGAAGGCTCACTGCGAGCACGGGGGCATTACCGATTCTATATTCCAGGCTTGGGAACGCGTTTTCCAGAAAACTGTGAATGGCGTGAAAGTCAGGAAGGAAAAGCGCATGGGAAACACGGTCAGGCCCGGATTTTGTATGCGTTGCTTGAGGTTTATAACGCTGTATATCGGGAATTTAATGGAAATCAGCCAATTTTTAGTCCTGAAGACATCACCGCCAAACTCAAGAAATACACCCAAGATATCGACATCGGCGATCCGCTACGCGACCCCCACGAACCGCGTCCCAACCGGCAGAGCTGGTTTGGCGACCTCACCGAAAAATTCGATGCCGATCTGCGCGCAGCACGCGTGTGGCGTTCGAAGCCAGAAATTCCCCACATCAGTATTTCGGTATTCGGCTTCTCACGCGGCGCGGCGTTGGCGCGGGCGTTTTGTTACTGGTTTAACGACATCCTGAGCAAAGGTGAAAATAAAGACGGCACCTTTGGCGGCATGCCAGCGAGCATCGACTTTCTGGGATTATTTGAGAGCGTCGCTAGTGTCGGCCTGCCCCAATCCGTAGCAGAAACTACGCCGTTGATTTTCGCCGATGGGCACTGGGCGTGGGCCAGAGAAATCCTCCAGCCTTTGCCTGAGTGCGTCAAAGAAACGGTGCATTTTATCGGCGCGCATGAGCAGCGTCGCAACTTTCCGATTACCCGCATTAAGCCGGGCAAGGGTCGTGTTACTGAAGTGCTCTATCCCGGCGTGCATGCCGATATTGGCGGCGGTTACCTTCCCGGCGAGCAGGGGCGTGGCTTCTGGAATGTCCAAGGAGAAATGGCGATGTTGCTGTCGCAAATTCCATTGGTGCACATGCATCGGGCGGCAAGCGTGGCAGGGGTGTCGCTGGTGGGATATAGCGCGATGCCATCAGATTTAAAAGAAGATTACGCCATCGACTCCCAACTAGCGCTGGCATGGCAGAACTACATGGTCGCCGGTAAATTTATGGGCGAGTCGGGAACCGAAATTTCTGGCGACTATCACGCCATGGTACGCAAACACATGGCGCTGTATTACGGCTATCGGCGGCAATATTTACATGGGTTGCAACACACCATCGCCTTTCCCCGCGCCAATGCGCAGGAGCAGGAGGATTTAC
>NZ_JBRIIQ010000104.1:0-13469 GCF_052976905.1 Glaciimonas sp. GG7
GTTTAGTTTTGGCTCAGAAAGCCCGGGGGGTGCAGGCGGTCTCCCAAGCGATGCTGATCTCCAATTCCAGCGTAATAAACTGGCCCGGAGCAAACGTAAAACTGCTGTTGTCGGGCGTAGCAAAGATAAAGCTTTTGACGTCGTGCGTCTCGGCCCGCACTTGTACGCAGACCAGTGTCTCTTGTGTGTCGCTATTCCACTGCGGTGGCAGCGCGCTCCAAAAATTTTCTTGATTGATTTTTTGCACGACGGCCTCTGGCACATTTTGTTTTTTCAACGTATCCACACACATATCCATAGCCATCTCCGAGACGATGTTATGAGGCAATCGATGCGCTCAGGCGATCGATATACCATTTGCAAAACTTCTCCACTAACCCTTCCGTGAAAGGCGAATACGGCCCCGGCTGATAGGCGGCGCTGTTGGCACCCTGTTGCGACAACTCGACTAAACGCTTGTCCTGATCGTTGGTCGCGTTCCAAACAGCAGTCAGATTATCGAGTTGATAATCGATCCCTTCACGCGCATCTTTATGAACCAGCCATTTCGTGCGGACCAAAGTTTTTTCCGGTCCCAGCGGCAGCACCGAAAAACTGACGATGTGATCGCTCATAAAATGATGCCAGGAATTTGGTTGCGTCCAGAACGACAAGCCGCCCAGATCGGCACGTTCAAATTCCCCGAGCAGCTTGCCGGAGGCCGCGTGCCCATCCAGTGTTTGCGATTCGCCGCCACGGTCCAGCGGTAAACGTTGCGTACGGAAGCCGCTCACCATATCGTCCAGATGGTCAATCTCCTGCGATGGCAAACCAGCGTTTTCCCACTGCGCGCAGCAGGCGGCAGCCAGACGCGTAAATTCTTCCACCTGCTCAATATTATTGGGCGACGGTTGATAACCGAAGCCGTACTCAAATAACGATGCCGTCAATTCGGGATGATTGGTCGCACAGTGATAACACTCGCGATTGTTTTCCATCGTCAATTTCCAATTACCGTCTTCGATCAGATCAACCTGTTTGGCGATTTTGCAGTCTTGCAAAAAATGCGGGGCCAGATACGGCATCATCGCCTCACGCATGATCGCAAAATCTTGCGGCGGGGTCTCAGCGAGACAGATAAAAATCAGACCCGCCAGATTCTCGACATGCACCGATTTCAGATTGTGGTCGCTGTGCTTGAACTGATCGCCCATATGCTCTGCATACAGCAGCTCACCGGTCAGGTTGTAAGTCCATTGATGGTAAGGACAGACCAGATTACCGACCGAGCCTTTATGCTCCGAGCACAAGCGTGCACCGCGGTGGCGGCACACATTGTGATGCGCACGCACCGACATATCGTCATCGCGCACAATCACAATCGAATTCTTGCCGATCTCGACGGTGACATAATCACCCGGCTCGGGAATATCCGGATCGATCGCTACCTGAATCCAGTGTTTGCCAAAAATCTCTTTCATATCCAAATCAAAAATTTCCTGACTCAGATAAAAAGGCGCGTCTAAGCTATGGCCTTTGAGGCGATTGGCGATCAGGTCTTGAATCTGTTGGGATACTTTCAATTTCTTCTCCATGTTTTTTGGATTTTTACAAATTTTTCCAGCTAGTGCGCACGCGATGACGTTGAAATATTTATCAAGCATCACTAAATTCGTTCGGGCTGAGTAGGCACAAAGTGCCGTATCCTTCGACACGCTACGCTACTCAGGACGATCGGAAGATGCGCCGACGCATGCAATTACTTCGATACGCCCTAAAGGACTACTCAGTACAAACGGTTTTTAAAAATGTAAATGTCAACATTCACCAGACCCAGCTAATAATCAACTAATCGATGTTCTCGCAGATAGTTCAACACGGCCTGCGCCTTTTCACTCGCGCTACCTTCTGCAATAACCTTTCCGCCCCGACTTTCGGATTCCGTTGCCGACAACATGCGTGCATGACCGGAGCGTTTTTCTTGCGCGACCAGCTTCAGCGGTCTGGCCTTGGCAGGCGCTAAAGTCCAGTCTTGCGACACATTCAGAGACTGGCTTTGCAACGTTTGTCGTTGTATCGATCCGGAGCGCAAGTTGGCGTAGGCATAGCGCACCGTTGACGGTGCCAATGGATGCACCATCAACATCGCTGGCAACGAGACTGCGATATCGCGGCGGCGGCCCTTTGGCAAAAACTGTTTCAACAGAACGCCATCCGCTTCCGGCGTCACAGCAATGACGCCAGCCACTAGCGACAGATGCAATTGGCTTGCCAGAAAATATGGCACCAGACCGCTTTCCTCGCCGCCTTCTGCGCGACTGCCGCAGAGGACCAAATCGACATTGTCCAGCGCTTGTTTCAAACCGGGAAGAATGTCCTGATCCGCTGCTGTTTCAATAACGCGTATGGTTGTTGCGCCTAAGGCCAGATAGTCCGATAACGCTGGATTGTCGGGATTGCCTGCGTGAATAATATCGACGCTGACGCCCTCCTTTGCCAATGTCATTGCCATACCAAGGGCGACGGCGTCATTACGGCTATAACGCGCCACGCCGCTGACCGGATGGCGACCGATGGAGACCAGAACAGCAATCCGTTGCAGTGAAGATGACCTCATGTTGCGCTCCCTGTATCCAGATTGCGGGCCTGTTTTACCTGTGTCAGCAACGCCTGCATGACCGCATGCGCGTCGTCGATGATGCTCAGATCGGCACGCTTAATCATGGGTGCGCTGGCGTCCAGATTGACGGTAATAACGTGGCGGCAATCCTTGATCCCTTGCAAATGCTGGACCGCGCCCGAAATCCCAAACGCCAGATAGGCGCTGGCGCTCACCGTTTTTCCGGTGGCTCCGATTTGCTGATCGCGGCGGAATTTACCATCATCGACGGCCACACGACTAGCGCCCACCGCCGCCTCCAGTGCACTTGCCAGCGCATTGAATGTGCCGACGTCATCGACGCCATTGCCAGCGGAGAGAATAAAGTCTGCCTCGTCCAATGCCATTTGCGATGCGGCTAATACTTTGATGCCGAGGTCGCGGTAGTTGACCGAATTAGCCCAGTCGACTTCAGCCGCTATGCTGACCGATGCAACCAGTTCTGCATCGACTGCGCCACGCCCGACAAACGGCAAACGCGCATCGACGGCATCGGCTGCCAGCAGAATGATGCGCGACAAACTGCGCCGTGCTATCACTGAGCGCTGCTCACGCCAGGTTGCTAAACCGCCTGAATTTATTTCTACTACGTGAGTAGCAATACTGGCAGTGTGCGCCATCGCCGCACCCAGCCGCCGCCCTAAATCGCCGCTCGATAATGCGCAATCGGGGATATAAATATGTGCTGGTTGCAAGGCCGCAATCACATTGCGCAAGGCCGCCAGCTCTTGTTCCGGCGCAAATAGCTGGCTGCCGAACTGCGGCAAGACCACTACCCGATCGGCGCCCAGCGCCGCGCTGTCATCGTTTAATTCGCCAAAGACCAGCAGGACCACTTCGGTCGTCGCGTCCGCTAATAAAGCTGCCGCAGCAATGACCTGACGTGCGTGGTCGTCGAGCGTTCCACGGTCGCTGTGGGCCACGGCCAGCACAGTTTTCACTGACGCTTGTGTGGTGCGCAGCGGCTTTATTTGCGGATGTGCATGGCCGAGTATGAGCGTGCCAACGTCATCGCCAGCATCCATCTCGCCCAACACCAACCGTTTTAATCCATCAGCGGTCACCGTAAAAGGACGGCGCGGATTGATGCGTTTATTTGCTGACTGCATATCCATTAAGCCTCCAACGCTGCGGCAACCAGCTCTGCAATATCGCGCACATCGGGACGCGGTCCGACCACGCCTTCGAGCATGGCTGTGCAATTCGGACAGCCCACCACCACCGTATCGGCGCGCACCGCACGGGCGTCGTGAATGCGGATATCGGGAATCCGTTGTTTGCCGGCAATATCGGTCAACGGCGCACCGCCACCGCCGCCGCAACAACGTCCGCGCATGCCGTTACGTTCCATTTCGTGCAACGGCAAACCGAGTAGTTTGAGCAGGTCACGCGGGGCTTGTGTCTCGCCGTTGTAGCGCCCCAGATAGCAGGGATCGTGATAGGTAAACCGTTGATCGTTATTAGTTGCGGCACGCGGAGTGATTGCTCCCTCTTTCGCCAGCGCAGCCATGAAAGTGGTGTGATGCAAGACTTCATAGCGACCGCCGAGGGCCGAATATTCGTTCCGTAAACTATGCATGACGTGCGGATCGGCGGTGACGATGCGTTGGAATGACAGCGTTGACAACGTATTGATTAAGCGCCCGGCCAGCGCCTGAAAAGTCGCCTCGTCGCCGAGACGGCGGGCAACGTCGCCGGTGTCGGTTTCCAGTGTGCCTAGGATCGCAAAATCTACGCTCCCAGCTTGCAGCACTTTGACCAATGCTCTGAGGGTGCGTTGATAGCGCATATCGAAGCCGCCCTCGCCCACGATGAGCAATACATCGACCGGTTTGCCGGGAGTAATGTGTGCCACATTCAGATCGATGGACCAGTTATAGCGAACATTCAGATCGAAGCCGCCAGCGGAGCCTGTTTCACGCAAATTGGCGAGAACCTCCGGGCCTTTTCCCGGCACCGCGCCATGCTCCAGCGTCTGATTGCGGCGCATATCGACTATCGCGTCAACGTGCTCAATGAGCATCGGACACTCTTCCACGCAGGCGCGGCAAGTGGTGCAGGACCAAATCGTGTCGGGCGTGATCAGGTCAGGGAAAATCGCCCGTTGTGGTCCGCCTTGCTTGCCCAGCGCAATCCCCGGATACGGGCTACCGGCAAAATGGGCGTCACTACCACCGGCCATGCCGACGACCATGTCTTGAATCAGTTTTTTTGGATTAAGTGGTTGCCCGGCGGCAAATGCCGGACACGCTGCTTCGCATTTTCCACACTGTACGCAGGCATCAAAACTGAGTAATTGATTCCAGCGAAACTCGACCGGCTTGCTTACGCCCAGCGCGCCCTGATCCAAGGCCAGCGGCTTCAGTGCGGTGCTGGGCGTGCCGGATGTTGCGTATCCAGAATTGAAATATTTCTTGTTAAAGCGTTCCGGGCGCGGATGAAATGCCAGATGCAGCAAGCCTGCCAAAGCATGTTTCATCGGGCCGCCGCGACCAATGCCGACGGTCATATTCCAGGCACCAAAACTCAGCAACAGCACCGTCACCGCCGCCGTCAATCCCGATAGCACACCGACAGGCAAAATACCCATCAACAACATCCCTGACGCTAACGCCCCCAACACCCACGGCAAACGGTTCCACGCGCCCAGCGACAAGCGTGCCGGTGGCGTGCGACGACGATGCCAGACAAAAATAACGCCGATCAGCATCACCATCGCAAACAAGGCAATCGCGGCATTCAATATTGGCAGATACAACATAAAACCGTAATTGATAGCGACCAAGGCCATCGCCGCAATCGCCCCGCCAGCGGTGGCGATATGGGTGCGCGCTATGTAGGGATCGCGCGCCACGACGTGATGCAGATCGACGAAATAGCGCTTTGGAATCGCCAGCAGCGCTATCCACTGGACTGGTGCGGCAGCACCGGCGCGCCACAACGCAGCACGCCGCATCAGGCCGGAGAGCAATCCGGCCACCGCTAGCCAGAACAGGACCGTGATGATCGGGTTCATCGTCAGAAATCTTTACACAGGCGCAGCGAATCAAAGATCGCGGCGTGGATGTTATGCATCGAAATGCAGTCGCCGACCCGGAACAATAGAAAACGCCCGTCACCGAGCGGCTCGGCTAATGCTGGCTGTGGCTCGGCGGCATACAGTTTTTGAATATTGGTCTGACCGTGATTCACCGATTGTGGCTTGAGCGACCAGTACAGACTGTCATTAGGGGTGATGCCGTTTTCGACGACGACCTGATCGACGACGCGTTCTTCCTGAATGTCGGTGTACTCATTGCGTAATACGGCGACTTTTTTGTCGCCCTCGGCGTAGACGCTATCGAGCCAATAATTCGGCGTTGGAATAATCCCTTGCGCGTACATGCGGCGATAGAAAATCGGGAATGTCGTACCGCCGGTATCGTCTGCAATCTTGACGTCTGGGGTGACGATTTCGACCTGACTGCCACGACTGGCGAGGTAGTCGGCAACGCCAAAACCGGCGTGGGTGCTGATGCCGTCGTAGACCAGTACGTTTTTGCCGGGCGCAACACGGCCACTCAAAATATCCCAGGAACTAACCGCTAATCCTTCGGCTACGCCCCAGGCGGGAACCTGTGCGGTGAAGTTGCTGCCACCGGTTGCCAGCACAACGATGTCCGGTTTTTCAGCCAGAATCATGGCTTCGTCAGCATCGACACCGAGACGGCGATCAACGCCCAGGCGTTTGGTTTCCATGTCGAACCAGCGCACGATCCCGGCCATTTGTTCGCGTTGCGGGGCTTTGGCGGCCAGATTGATTTGGCCGCCAACAGCGTCGCTGCGCTCAAACAAGACCACATCGTGACCGCGTTCACGCGCGACCCGGGCGGCTTCCAGACCGGCAGGGCCTGCGCCTACAACGACGACTTTGCGCTTTGGGCCACGGCTTTTGGCGATGATATGCGGCATGCTTTCTTCACGCGAGGTGGCGGCGTTTTGGATGCACAGCACGTCGAGGCCGTTGTATTGGCGGTCGATGCAATAGTTTGCGCCTACGCATTGTTTGATCTCATCTTCGCGGCCATCGCGGATTTTAATGACCATGTAGGGGTCGGCGATCTGCGCGCGTGTCATGCCGACCAGATCGACCATGCCGGTCGCCAAAATACGCTCGGCTTGCCCGGCATCGCGGATGCTTTGCGCGTGCATGACCGGGACTGTGGAGACGGTTTTGATACCGGCAGCCAAATGCACGAACGGCTCTGGCGGCAAGGCCATCGGCGGCATGCAATTGACCAATGTGTTGTGCGTATCGGCACCGGAGCCGACCACGCTTAAGAAATCGATCAGACCGGTTTCTGACATGGCTTTAGCGATCTGTTTGGCGGTGTCGTGATCGATGCCGTCTTCATGAAATTCGTCACCGCACATGCGCATGCCGACGCAGAAGTCAGGGCCGACGGCGTTACGTACGGCGGTCAATACTTCGACACCAAAGCGCATGCGGTTTTCCAGGCTACCGCCGTATTGATCGGTGCGATGGTTGACGCGCGGGCTCCAGAACTGATCGATCAATTGTTGATGGGCAGCCGAGATTTCGATGCCGTCCATGCCTGCTGCTTTGACGCGTTTGGCGGCGGCGGCGAAGTCGGCGATGATGCGGTTGATTTCTTCAATCTCGATCATCTTGGCGTTGCCGCGATGGACCGGCTCGCGGATGCCGGATGGGGTGAGCAAATGCGGCCAGTTCTCGCCATGCCAGGAACTGCGACGGCCCATGTGGGTGGCCTGAATCATGATTTTTGCACCGTGCCTGTGCATGGCTTCGGTCAGGCGTGCTAAGGGTTCGATGACTTTGTCGGTGGTCAGATTGATCGATTTCCACCAGCCTTGCGGGCTATCGATCGAGACCGCGCTGGAGCCGCCGCAAATCGCCAGACCGAGGCCGCCCTTGGCTTTTTCTTCGTAATAACGGATATAGCGCTCACCCGGCAGACCGCCTGCGTCGGCATACACTTCGGCATGTGCGGTGCTGACGACGCGATTGCGCAGCGTGACTTTATTTAATGTCAGCGGCGAAAAAAGATGGGGGTAGCGCATGTGCGTTCTCTAGTTCTAAAAGTTTTTGACGAACAACTAAGTGACTAAGTAACTAAGCGACTAAGGCAGTGACCGTAAATTCGCAATGTGCATGGCCTTCACCAGCGCATTGGGTCTCGACGCAAGTGGCCTTTATTTTCTGGCCGGTGGTATCCGAGACCCAATCCATGGCGCCTGAGAACCAGCCTGCAAACATGTAGCAAAGCTTGCCTTCGGCCTCTGGTTGTTGCAGTACGAAAGACGAGTTCGTTAGTTTGATCTTTGCCGTCGCCGCTGGCGCATCGACTTCAGAAAAACTAAACAAACCCCAGCCGCGTTGCGATAGACGATTCAGATAGTGTTGATAGACTTCAAGGCCGCTCATGCCGTGTTGTCTGGATTCTTTTTCGCACCAGAAATAGGCAGATTTATGCCCGGCGTCATACAAAATTTGTGCGTATTTATCACGGCCTAATGCGTCTTCTACGGCGGTGTGATTATTGGTAAAAAAATGGCGCGGCACGTATAGCATGGGAAGTTTATCGGTGGTCCAGACGCCGGTTTCTGCGTCCACTTCGATGGGTAGTTGTGGGTTCATGGTCGTACTCCTCAGTCATTTATCAATTAAATCAAGCAACCCAGACTTCACCAAATACGCGCATCCAGTTTTCACCCAGCACTTTGCGAATCCGACTTTCTTTCCAGCCTGCGCGCTCCATGGCGACTGTCAGGTTGGGAAAATCGCCGATGGTGCGAAATCCTTCCGGATTGGTGACCGTGCCGAAATCGGTTAAACGACGGTGACGGCCTTTGTCGTGGGTTAGCCATTCAAAGAATGGTTTGCCGTAGCCTTGGGTAAAGTCGGTACCGATACCGACGCAATCGTCACCGACCAGATTGATGACGTAATCGAAGGCTTCGACGTAATCATCGACGTTGGCGTTGCTGCCGCGTTTGAGAAACGGTGGGAACATGGTCACGCCGATGAAGCCGCCCTTGTCGGCAATAAATTTAAGTTGTTCATCGCTCTTGTTGCGTGGATGTTCTTTCAGGCCGGAGGGCAGGCAGTGGGAATAACAGACCGGCTTTTTGGATTCCAAAATTGCCTCGGTTGAGGTATTGCCGCCGACGTGTGAGAGATCGACCATGATGCCGACGCGGTTCATTTCAGCGATGACTTCGCGCCCGAATCCGGACAAGCCGCCGTCGCGCTCGTAGCAGCCGGTGCCGACCAGATTTTGGGTGTTGTAGCAGAGTTGCACCACGCGCACGCCGAGTTCTGCGAAGACTTCGATGTAGCCGAGATTGTCTTCAAAAGCGTGCGCATTTTGAAAGCCGAGAATGACGCCGGTGCGGCCCTCTTGTTTGGCGCGGGTGATGTCGTCCACGCCGCGCACCAGCGTCAACAAATCGGCATTCTCGCGAATCAGGTTTTTCATGTCGACGATATTGCCGACGGTGCCTTGGAAATTTTCCCAGACGGAGATGGTGCAGTTGACGGCGCTTAAGCCGCCTTTTTTCATATCTTCAAAAACGGGGCGTTCCCATTTGGAGATATTGAGGCCGTCGATGACTAAGCTTTGTTGATGCAATGCGTTCATGTGCGCTCCGTGGTGTTCGGAAAATCAAGATAGGGAAACAGGTAATGCCGTTGCGTTAATCCAAATAACCGTTCGGGCTGAGTAGCCCATCGGGCGTATCGAAGCCATCGCTTAGGCGCGCCTTCGATACGCTACGCTACTCAGTCCGAACGGTTTTTATGTATTTTTCTGTTTAGTAAATCGGGAACCGTTTGCACATGGCGGCCACGCGTATGCGTACGCTTTGCTCAGTCTCGGAGCAGCCTTCGGGCTTACGTGCCAATCCATCGAGGACTTCAACAATGAGGCCGCCGATGGCGCGAAATTCTGCTATACCAAACCCGCGTGCGGTTCCGGCTGGCGTGCCTAAGCGGATACCAGAAGTGATCGTTGGCTTTTCGGTGTCGAACGGGATGCCGTTCTTGTTGCAGGTAATCCCGGCGCGTTCCAGCGCGTGTTCGACGTCGGTTCCTTTGAGACCTTTGGGGCGCAGATCGACTAGTAGCAAATGGTTTTCGGTGCCGCCGGTGACGAGATCGACGCCGCCTTGTTTGAGTACTTCACCCAGGGCGCTGGCGTTGGCGACGACGTTGCCGATGTAGTCCTTGAATTCGGGTTGCAGCGCTTCGCCGAAGGCGACGGCCTTGGCGGCGATAACGTGCATTAACGGGCCGCCTTGCAAACCGGGGAACACCGCTGAGTTGATTTTTTTAGCAATATCTTCGTCATTGGTGAGGATAAAGCCGCCACGCGGGCCGCGCAAAGTTTTATGCGTGGTGGAGGTGACGACATGCGCGTGCGGCACAGGACTCGGGTGATGGCCGCTGGCGACCAGCCCGGCGATGTGTGCCATGTCCACCATCAACAAAGCACCGACGCTGTCGGCAATGGCACGAAAACGGGCGAAGTCGAGTTGCCGTGGATAGGCGGAATAACCGGCGATGATCAGCTTCGGTTGATGTTCTGTGGCCAGCGCCTGGACCTGATCGTAATCGATGAGCAAGGTGTCGGGACGCACGCCGTATTGGACTGCGTTGAACCATTTACCGGACATCGCGGGCCGCGCGCCGTGAGTCAGATGACCACCGGCGTCGAGCGACATGCCGAGTACGGTATCGCCCGGCTTGACCAGCGCCAGCATGACCGCACCGTTGGCTTGCGCGCCGGAGTGCGGCTGAACGTTCGCGTAGCTGGCACCGAATAATTGCTTGACCCGATCTAACGCCAGCGCTTCAACCTGATCGACAAACTCGCAGCCACCGTAGTAGCGTTTGCCGGGATAGCCTTCGGCATATTTGTTGGTGAGGACCGAGCCTTGGGCTTCGAGCACTGCACGCGAGACGATGTTCTCGGAGGCGATCATTTCAATCTGGTCTTGCTGACGTCCTAGTTCCAGTGAAATAGCCTTCATGACCGACGCATCGCGCTCGGCTAAGGATTGGGTAAAAAATGCGGTGGTAGCGGTCATGGTGGCAAGGTCCGTGTGAGCAGTAGCTGTGCAAGGTCTCAAACTCAGATTATTCTGAGTCTCTCTGTTGACAACATTCTTGATCTAAGACCTGCTGCTCTATTTCCTAAAGCGGACGGGAACCTTTCAAATTACGACAACGCTGTCACTTTTTGGCATGTGCCGGAACATCGTGGCGGGGTCTGGCTTGGCGGGGGTTAAATAGTGAGCAAGGTAGTGAGCAAAGACAATCTCAATTTGTTCGTGCTGCATGACAGCATCATCAAAATAGTTCTTAAAAAATGCCCCTGATTGGATCGTTCTCCCAAAATCGGCGCATGGCGCACTGTCGTCGCGCAAAATAACCACACAAATTTGCTTGCCATACGGAAATTAAATGATCAGTCATCTCCAACAAATCTGCTATCAGGAGGGCCCTGAAAGCACCCCGATCAGACTATCTGCATAAACTTGTGGCCCCCCGTCAGATACATCGTCTGTATTTAATTGCACTGAGACAACATCACCCCTATTGATGGCATGGTTATTGCAATGCACAACCGAAAGCATTTGTTTATTTTTATCAATCGACTGTACATTAGCCGTCGCTGATGTTTGCCAACGGAGTCTGGTCATGTCTAAAAGTGAAATTTCGTCTTTCTCGCATTTTGCTTTTGTTCCACTCAATAGCTTTACGATGCTTGCATTTTCAAATGCCATCGAAGTATTGCGAATGGCCAATTATCTTGAAGGCAAACCGCTCTATCGATGGTCGATTATCAGCCCTGAAGGCGGCCTGGTGACTGCCAGTAACGGCTTGGCGGTGACCACCTCACGGCCTGATCCGCATGACATTCCTGACGTGGTGTTTGTGTGTGGCGGCACCGATATCGAGGCGGCAATCGATGCACCGGCGTTAGCGCTCATGCACAGTTTTGCAGCGCAGGATGTGGCCATGGGCAGCTTGTGCACTGGCACCTTTGCACTAGCCAAAGCCGGTTTGCTCGACGGCTATACGTGTGCCACACACTGGGAAAACATGTCGGCCTTGCGCCGCACATTTCCATCGGTATCCTTCTCGCGCGATCTGTTTGTGATTGATCGCGACCGCCTGACCTGCACCGGCGGCATCGCCCCGCTCGATATGATGCTCAACCTGATCTCACGGCAGGTCGGCAAAACCACCATCGCGGCCATCGCCGATCAATTCATTCTGGAACATGTACGCGACGATAAAGATCAGCAACGCGTGCCGCTCAACGTACGCATGATTTCTGCACGGCCTGCCATGGTGGAAGTGGTGTCGCTGATGGAGGCGAATATTGAAGAGCCGTTGTCGCTGGAAGATTTGGCGCAATTATCGAACGCGTCGCCGCGCCAGTTGCAGCGTATGTTCAAAGAGCATATGGGGATGTCGCCCACGCATTACTACTTGACGCTGCGCTTGCGCAAAGCGCGTGAATTATTACGACAGACGGATATGTCGATACTGAGTATTACGATGGCCTGCGGCTTTCAGTCGGCCTGCCATTTTAGTAAAACGTATCGGGAAGTATTTAATGTGGCGCCAAGTTCTGAGCGTCGCAAACAGGTCGTGCTACCGACTCAGGTTCCGCTAATACCGCCTATGGCGCAACCGATGAATCCGCAGTTTCAAGGGACACCGGCGTATATGTAGTGTGTACTGAAGCTTGAAACGTTATCAAAAAAGGCCTGCAATGATGCAGGCCTTTTTGTCTGGAAACAATCGCAGTTACATACGCGTTTGCATCATCCCCAATTCCACGTCATGCGACGAGGGCTGGCGCGGCTGACGGGCATCCTGGAAAAATGATCCCACATACATCGGAATCTGTGAACCATACAAAAGAGCGGAAGCCACGATGTCAATCACTGCAGGGGAAATACCTAATTCCAATTCATCCGATAGTTGTATTAACAGCGCTGGACCGACAATGAGATTAGTGATGAATGAACCTCGGATTGCAACCGCCCTCAGTAAGATATCGATAGCACCCTGTTGATCTGGCATCGTCAATTGCGAGCGTACGTGCAGACTCTCGGTACTGCTTTCGCGATTAGCACGGTGGGCAGATTGTAGTATTACCCTATCCATCATCCCTTCGCCTGCCATGTTAATCATCGCTCTGTTTAAATCCATACGATAAGGCCAGACCGAACTACTATTTTCCACTGCGGCAGCGCCCGAGGGAGAGGCTATGGCAGTCATTGCTGCACAAACACCAATTTGAATGGGTAAAGCGGTTACCGATGGCATCACCACATCCGATATTTCTCCTGCGTTATGCTCCAGACCATAATATGCTTGCACCAGCTCACGACCTCCGCAATACACAATACTGTAGGCCGCCAGGGTTGCAGAGAGTGTCGGAGGCGCACCAGTGCTATAAATAGTCACCAATCCTGCGACATTTGAAAGGATAAAAAACCCGCGTGAAAAATTGGACACCGTGGTCGCGACACCCCGGTAATTATCTACGCCGAAACCGATCGTATTTAATGCCAACGGTACTCCACCGCCGATGATGCCCAGGCTATTGCGCAGCGCAAGACTTGCCCCACCTTTCTCAAGTCCAAGTTGAATCAAAAAAGCTGTCCCTTGTCGGATGAATGTTGGCACGCCAACGGCGAAAACACTTCGCACCGCTATATGCATGTTGCTCAGACAAAACTCCAACACTTTCTTCAAACGTGATACCTGTTGCGATGGTGGTTCAACAAC
>NZ_JBRIIQ010000105.1:0-13401 GCF_052976905.1 Glaciimonas sp. GG7
AGGCTCATTGCCAGCAACTGAGCGACGTCGGGGTCTAATGTCGGCATACGGTTACAATTCAGGGTCGGTTCTTAAAAACATGATGAGCGCTTCTCTAAGGTAAAATGCTGTCTGTATTTAACCGCCAGCAACGAGCCCGCCTCTATGTCATACCAAGTCCTTGCCCGTAAATATCGTCCCAGAAGTTTCGACACGCTAGTTGGTCAGGAACACGTCGTTCGGGCCTTGACGCATGCGCTGGAGCAACAGCGCTTGCATCATGCGTATTTGTTCACAGGGACCCGCGGCGTTGGTAAAACCACGCTTTCGCGGATACTTGCCAAAGCGTTAAATTGCCAGGGGATAGACGGCAACGGCGGTATTACTGCGCAGCCGTGCGGTGTGTGCGACGCTTGCATCTCGATCGATGCCGGTCGCTTTGTTGATTACATTGAAATGGATGCGGCTTCCAATCGCGGCGTCGAAGAAATGGCGCAGTTGCTCGAGCAGGCGGTGTATGCACCGTCGAATGCCCGCTTCAAGGTCTATATGATCGATGAAGTTCACATGCTCACCAACCATGCCTTCAATTCGATGTTGAAAACGCTGGAAGAGCCGCCCGATCACGTGAAGTTCATCCTGGCGACCACCGATCCCCAAAAAATCCCCGTCACCGTGCTCTCGCGTTGTCTGCAATTTAACCTCAAGCAGATGCCGCCCGGCCACATCATCAGTCATCTGGACAATATTCTCGGGCAGGAACAAATTGCCTTTGAAACACCGGCTTTGCGTCTGCTGGCGCAAGGCGCGCATGGTTCGATGCGCGACGCTTTATCGCTGACCGATCAGGCGATTGCCTACGCCGCCGGGACGGTCACGTTGGAAGCGGTGCAGGGCATGCTGGGTGCGCTTGATCAAACCTATCTGATACGCGTACTCGATGCGCTGGCGCTTAACGATGGCGCTGGGTTGTTGGCTGTGGCCGATGAAATGGCGATTCGTAGTTTGTCCTACAGCACCGCGCTGCAAGACCTCGGTACTTTATTGCATCAAATTGCATTGGCCCAAAGCGTCCCGGCTGCGTTGGCAGAAGATTTGCCTGAGCGCGAGGAAATCATTCGTCTGGCCGCAGCATTTGATGCTGAAGAAATTCAATTGTTTTATCAAATAGTCGTGCACGGTCGCAATGAGTTGGGCTTAGCGCCTGATGAGTACGCCGGGTTCTCGATGACGCTGTTGCGCATGTTGGCGTTTCGTCCGCAATCGGGCGATGACTCCGGTAGCCATTCGGTGAGCAGTCCTTCCGGATCGGCACCATCGCGTCCGTCCGCACCAGCGCCTGTTGCAAAATCACCGGTTCCGGTTCAGACCGCGCCACCAGCGGCGCGCTTGAGTAGTGCCCCGCAAGCGGCCACAACAAGCGCCCCGGTAGTGCCAGAGGGTGGTAATTTAACGCCGCGTATGGCTGCGATGGCCGCGTTGGCAGCGGCACGCGGCGGTGTTGCCAATGGTGCAGCCAGACGCCCGGCGGCGACTCCGCCACCAGCGCAGGCTTTGCCGCTAACTGTCGCCACGATGACTGTACCAGTGAGCAAGCCAGTGGTGGCGGTACAGCCGGGAATGGCTAAACCTGAAGCCCGTTCGCCTGTCATTTCTGCACCCAAAGCGATAGCCGCTCCATCGTCACTGCCTCCCTGGGAAGAGGAAATTCCACTCCCGATGGACTTGCAGGGCGACAACGTTGGATTGCGATATGAAGACGATCACGCAAAAGGCAGTGCATTTACTGGCCCAGATGTGGGAGAAACAAACCGTCCAGCCCAAATGCCATCAGCGTTGGCTAAATCAATTCCTGTCGATATTCCAATCGCAGTTCCGACCTCAGTTCCTGTACTAAGTATTGACTCCCGGCCATCTGAAGCATCAACAGAGGCCTACATATGTCATCCTGAGCCATCCCTCAACTGGGATGGTCATTGGCCAGCTCTGGCGGCTACCTTGCCCGTACGCGGTGTGGCCCATCAACTTGCGCAACAAAGTGAATTGCTGCACTTCGATAGTAGTGGTCCGCATATTCAGATGCATTTGCGTATCCCGCTTGAAACATTGCGTTCAGCAGGCAATGTAGACAAACTCACAGCGGCATTGGTCGAACGATTTGGTCGGACGGTGCGGATAGAAACAGAAATCGGTATCGTCCGTCATACCGCTAACGTCAGGGCACAGGCAGAGCAGGCGGAGCGGCAGCGCGTAGCCGAAGAAACTGCGAAAAATGATCCCTTCATTCTCAGTATGATGCGCGAATTCAACGCCAGGATCGTGCCGGGATCGATCCGGCCGCTGACGTAAAATAAATCAAATCATCCGTTAGCAAGTTGCTGTTTGCATGCATTTTTAATAATATTAAATACGATCACATCAATTAACAAAACAGGAGAAATACCATGATGAAAAACCAACTGGCAGGCTTGATGAAGCAAGCACAAGCAATGCAAGACAATATGAAAAAGGCGCAAGATGAACTGGCGTTGATCGAAGTGATCGGCGAATCAGGCGCAGGCTTGGTGAAAGTTGTGATGACCTGCAAATATGCAGTCAAGCGCGTCACTATCGATCCGTCATTGCTGGCTGACGAGAAAGACATGTTGGAAGATCTGGTCGCAGCCGCTTTCAATGATGCAGTACGTAAAGTAGAAACAACCTCGGCTGAGAAAATGGGTGGCCTTACTGCTGGCATGCCAGCCGGATTCAAACTGCCATTCTAAGTATCTGTCCATGATTCTCGAGGTTGCCACGCTCGATATTATTCCCGGTCAGGAAGCCGCATTTGAGGCGGCTTTCATGCTGGCGAAAAAAATTCTCGCTTCCATGCCCGGTTATATATCGCACGAATTACAGCGCTGCCTTGAGCGGTCAAATCGGTATCTTTTGTTAGTCCACTGGCAAACGTTGGAACACCATACGATGGGTTTTCTACCATCGTTTCAATATCAGCAATGGTGCAAGTTATTGCACCATTTTTATGATCCTGCCCCACCCGCTCTTCACTACGCCCCGGTTGGCCGGAAGATTTATCGTGGCTTCTAAGGTCTGAAAGTGAAAACTCCTAATAGCCTGGCTTTTTTAACAGAAGCATTGCGTCATCTGCCCGGCGTCGGCCCTAAATCGGCACAGCGCATGGCGTACCATTTGTTGCAACATGATCGCGAGGGTGCAGCATTGCTTGGTCGCGCGCTGATACAGGCGGTCGAACAAATTCAACACTGTTCTATGTGCAACACCTTCACCGAACATGAATTATGCGAAGTCTGCCGCGATCCTGAGCGCGACGCGACCTTGCTCTGCGTCGTAGAAACCCCGACAGATCAATTGATGATTGAGCAGACGCTCACTTTTAAGGGCCTGTACTTCGTCCTCATGGGCCGCTTGTCGCCCCTTGATGGTATCGGCCCCAAAGATCTGCAATTAGAAAAATTGATAGTCCGTGCCACCAACGGCGTCGTGTCCGAGGTGGTCCTGGCGACCAACTTTACCAACGAAGGCGAAGCCACCGCGCACTACATCAGCGAAACCATGAAAGCACGCGGCCTGCAAGTAAGTCGTCTGGCGCGTGGCGTGCCGGTAGGCGGGGAGCTTGAATATGTTGATGCTGGCACCATCGCAAGGGCTATGCTAGACCGGCGTGCAACCTGAAGTAAAAATATGATGTAGGCAAAATTGTCCCGGCAAGCCAGACTAACCAAGGCATTACAAAAGTAAGGGCAGCTGGGCGCAACGCCGTTGGGGCGATTTTGCGTAAGTACTAAAAATATAGTCGTAAAACCATGAGTAATGAGGAGACAACATGAAATTTAATTGGAAACAGTTCGCAATCGCGCTTTGCCTGTTCTTGGCGGGTTACCTGACCTTTAACAGCAAATTATTTGCCCAGACACTGCCTCTGGAAAAAACCAAAGTATCGATCGCAGTTGGCGGCAAGAATCTGTTCTATTACCTGCCATTGACGGTCGCTGAGCAACTCGGCTATTTCAAGGATGAAGGTTTGACGGTTGAAATTTCCGACTTCGCCGGTGGTGGTAAAGCCTTGCAGGCGTTAGTCGGTGGCAGCGCCGATGTGGTTTCAGGCGCATTCGAGCACACCATTAGCATGCAAGCCAAACATCAAAACATCACCGCTTTCGTTCTACAAGGTCGTGCACCGCAAATCGTGATGGCGGTCTCCAATAAGACGATGCCTGATTACAAAACGATTGCTGATCTGAAGGGTAAGAAAATCGGTGTAACAGCGCCCGGTTCCTCCACCAACATGATGAGTAATTTCGTGCTGGCAAAAGGCGGTTTGAAGCCGACCGACGTTTCCTATATCGGCGTGGGTGCATCAGCCGGTGCGATTTCGGCAATGCGTTCAGGACAGATCGACGCCATCGTTAATTTAGATCCTTTGATCAGCATGCTTGAGCAAAAAAATGAGATAAAAATTATTTCCGATACCAGGACTTTAAAAGAAACCAATGCGGTGTTTGGTGGCCCGATGCCAGCGGGGACTTTGTATGCTTCAGCCGACTTCATCAAAAAATATCCCAACACCACCCAGGCATTGACCAATGCGATGGTACGAGCGTTGAGATGGCTGCAAAAAGCCGGTCCGTCAGAAATCGTCAAAGCCGTGCCGGAAAGTTATTTGCTTGGGGATCGCGCCTTGTACATTGATGCCTTCATGAAGGTGCGCGAATCGATATCGCCGGATGGACTATTCCCCGCCGCTGGCGCTGCCACCGCGTTACGTACGCTGCAGACGTTTGATCCAAGTCTGGCCGACGCACAAATTGATTTGTCCAAAACCTATACCAATGACTTTGTAAAAAAAGCGGATATCAAATATAAGTAAGCGTTACTAGATAACTGAAATGAAACCACATCGCCCTGCACCGTATCGGAACGCAGGGCGATTTCGTTTTTGTTCAGGTGTAAATTACACTGCCATCACCCGGTCATATTTTTCATAGTATTTCTTTCGGCTTGCGCCACTTTTCTTATGACGACAATCTCTCCAGCGCCACCATTGCCAGCATTATTTCTGGACAATATTAGTTGTACCTTCATTTCAAAAGACGATCGTTCACAGCGCTACACCGCTGTCGCCGATACCACCCTGGCGATAGCGCCGGGTGAGTTTGTATCGGTAGTCGGTCCGACCGGTTGCGGCAAGTCGACGTTGCTCAACGTCGGTGCAGGGTTACTGCAACCGTCCACCGGCAGCGTCAAAGTGTTTGGCGAAACGCTGACAGGGATTAATCAACGCGCCGGTTATATGTTCCAGTCCGAAGCATTAATGCCATGGCGTAGCGCCTTGCAAAATGTCATCGCCGGTCTGCAATATCGCGGCATGGAAGACGCACAGGCCAAACAACTAGGCGAAGAATGGCTGGCGCGGGTTGGCTTGCAAGGCTTTGGCGATCGCTATCCGCATCAACTATCGGGCGGTATGCGTAAGCGGGTCGCGTTAGCGCAAACATTGATTCTGGACCCTGACATCATCCTGATGGACGAGCCGTTTTCAGCGCTCGATATCCAGACCCGTCAATTGATGGAAAACGAAGTCCTGGCATTGTGGGCGGCAAAAAAGAAAGCGGTGCTGTTCATTACCCACGATCTCGACGAAGCCATCGCCATGTCAGACCGCGTCATTGTGTTGTCAGCCGGACCGGGAACCCATCCGATTGGCGAATTTGTCATCGATCTGCCGCGCCCGCGTGATGTTGCCGAAATCCGCACCGATCCGCGCTTTGTTGAACTACATCAGCAAATCTGGAGCGTACTCAGGGATGAAGTCTTAAAAGGTTATCAGCAGCAGAAAAAAATCGCCTGAGGAAGAGATCGTTGGTGCGGTAAAAATAGTCAGGTATGGAACACATCAAAATAAAGAAGGCACGACATCATGTGGCAAGCAATTAAACCCAATTATAAAAATATGCGCCTCTATCAGGCGCTGGTACTGGTCATCTTTTTTGCGATCTGGCATCTGGTCACACGCAACCCGCAGACTGCATTTTTCTTCGGTGAGCCAGCCAAAGTTCTGGTCCGCGTCTGGCAATGGTTCACGGTTGGCAGCGGGAGTCTGGACGTCGGCTTTGGTGACGCAACCTGGTTTACGCTGACGTTCCCGGGAGAGATTTATTCGCATTTGCTGGTGACACTGACAGAAACCATGCTCGCCTTCGGCATTGGGACAGTCTTGGGTTTGGGCGTCGGGTTATGGCTCGCATTGTCGCCACTCACTTCAGCCATCCTGGACCCGTATATCAAAGCATCGAACGCCATGCCGCGCGTTATTCTGGCGCCGATTTTTGCGATGTGGTTTGGGCTGGGAATCTGGTCTAAAGTCGCTCTGGCGGTCACGCTGGTATTTTTTATTGTCTTCTTCAACGTCTATCAAGGCGTTAAGGAAGTCAGCCCGGTTGTCTTGTCGAATGCCCGCATGTTGGGCGCCAACCAGCGGCAATTATTGCGCACGGTTTATTTGCCATCGGCCACATCCTGGGTCTTCTCCAGTTTGCATACGTCCGTCGGGCTGGCGTTTGTTGGCGTCATCGTCGGTGAATATTTAGGCTCTGCGCGCGGGGTCGGTTATCTGATTTTGCAAGCCGAAGGGGCCTTCGATATCAACACCGTATTTGCCGGAATTTTAGTATTAACGGCATTCGCGCTGATACTCGATTCGGTCGTTGGCATGATCGAGAAGCGCCTGATGAAGTGGCAGCCGAAGAGTGGTGATACTGAGCGGTTGTAAAACCTCACAGTGAGTGCCACGAACAAAAACGGGAATATTCAGAGAGACTGAATATTGCCGTTTTTTTCAACTCAACCTCAGTTCGGGATAAGCCAATCCGAAGTTAAGTAAAAACCGTCTATAAAAAAGGAAGAGTTCCAAGCAAATTATCAGTGATTTTGTTTCGCGACAAATAACCGATAAAAAAACAAGGAACTCTCATGGATAATCTTACCGAGCTTTACTGTCAGGTGGACGATTTTAGCCAACAATTTGAGCCACAGCTGAATGCCCGACTGATCAGCGATGGCAAACGTCGTCGTATTCGCGCTAGCGGTTTGTCGCTGGCAGAACTGATGACATTGGTGGTGCTGTTTCATCAATTGCGTTACCGCCAGTTCAAGTCATTTTATTTGCATCATGTATGTCAGCATTTGCGGCGTGAGTTTCCAAGGCGGCCTTCCTACCAACGCTGTATTGAATTACTGCCGCGTTGTGCAGCGGCTTTCCCTGCTTTGTTTGAGACGCTCAAGGGGCAATACACCGGTATTTCGATTGTCGATTCCACGCCTATTCGTGTCTGCGACAATTTTATCTGGTGGCCGGCAAGGGCGGCTGGATGCATGAGACCGTGCTCAACCTCGGCAAGGTGCACGAGGGTTTACTCGAACGCATCAGCGCCAATGTGCTGTTAGGCCCGCCTGCGGCGCAGGATAGCAAACAGCTGGCGACCCAGGGCTTTGGACGTTTTGTCATCGCCTACCGTTCGCTGTCGACATCAAGCCGGATCAACGTTGGTGCTGCCGGTTTGGCCTGGACCGGTACCAGCGTCGGCTGGGCCTTTACGCCGGGGCGCCAGGCGCTATACAACGCGGTGACGGCACTGATGATGCCACCCTACATGAAGGCCGGTGCGGCACTCGATTTTGCCGAGGTGCCGCCCGGCTCCTCGATCGTATGGGATAAGGCGCAGCTCGAGCGTGCCGCTAGCCTGGCCGAGGCGCGCAAGGCGTTCCGGCAAGGTGCTTACACCACCTTGCCGACGGTGTTGCAGCAGCCTGCCAGTGCGCTGGTCGATCTGGCACTGGCTGCCAACGCCCATAGAACGTTGGCGCAAGCGCTGAGCGTGACGCCGGCTGAATTGCCCAGCACCGCCAGCGATGCCGAGCGCACTAGCGTGCTGCGAATCCGCGCCTGGCTCCAAGACATTGGGGCCATCGAGGTCGTGAGCGACATCGATGGCGTACTGACGCGCGACGCTCTGTCGCGCTTGAATCGCCTGGACGAGATTTTCAGCGCCGCCGAGGTGTTCGTTCTACGCGACGCGACCTTCCAGAGTTGGAAAGGTGAGAAGGGTGCTTTGATCGACGCCTTTGGTGGCGGGGACGCGGCCGGTCTGGGTGTCTACGTGGGGCAACAACAGGAATTCATTGATATCGTCAGCCATCAGGCCGAGGGTGTGCTGGCACAACTGACCGGCGTTGCAGCCGGGCCGCCAGTGGTGGCGCGCTGGCAGGCCATTGTGGCTGATCTACGGCGCTACCGGCTCAAGAGTCCGACCAGTTCGTTGATGGCGCTCGAACAGTTCATCGTCAACGGTAGCGCCGAGATCGACATCGGCAACTGCGCCGACAAACTCAGTGCGCGCCTGCCGCAGCGGCGCGCTGCCGACCCGTTTACCGAGCGCTTGCAAAGCCTGCAGAACGGCTTGTTGGCGCGCTGCCGCAGCCTGTTGACCAGTCGTTACAAGGACGATTGGGAGCATTTTGCCGACGCTTACAACCGCGATATGGGCAGACGCCTGCCATTCTCCAGCAGCGCTGCGATGCCAGCTGACCGTGAAGAGGTGGGCGCGGTGATGAAACTGTATGAGCGCGTCCGTGCTGCTAGCGCATTGGCCGAACGTGATCCTAGCCAGTCGGGTGCCCGTACCGAGGTGCGTAAGGTTGCCGGGCAACTGCGCCGCGTGGGCGATCTGCTCGCGCCCCTTTATCCGAGTGAAGAAGGGCAGGTCGGCGGGCTTGACGTGACAGTGCAGTTCCGGGCCAATGCTGCAGCCGAGGCGCAAGCCAACAAGATCATCGACTGGAGCCTGACCATCGGCAGCAGTACGGTGCGCTTGACCGAGCCGCCGCGCGCGCTGCGCTGGGAGCCTGGCATGCCGGTGCTGCTGTCGCTGCGCCTGGCGCGCGATGGCGATGTCGCGCCGGGCATTGAGCCAGGTCACCCAAGCATGAGCGTGGCCGAGCGTACAGTCAGCTTCCGCTTCGATGATCCGTGGGCATTGTTCAGCTTCATCAGCACCTATCGGGACGTTGTCGCGCCGGGCGATGATGGCCGTACCTCGCTGCTGCGCTTTGAGTTCCCGTTATTGAATACAGGGACCACGGCTCAGTTATCGGGCGCGAGGGCGCGCGTGTTTCTGCGCATTGGTGTGAGTGCGCCAGGCAAACATATTCCGCTGGCTTGGCCGCAGGCATTTCCGACCAAGGCACCACCTTGGTAAGAACTGACACTGGTCCGCAATGGACAATGATGCGCGGCAATGCCAGCCATCCCAGGTGGAGCTGACCGAATGAGCATGCAATCGGTATGTAACCAAAGGCAAGCCTACATTGAGAAGAAAAATGAGCACTAGCGATGAGATCGTCAGGATCGCAGTATTCGGCAGTTTTTACCGTGGCTTTCATGTCTTGAGCGAACTGCTCAAGGGCCCCTTCGGCGCGCGCGTCGAGGTTGTCGGCGTGGCCACCGACGATGTTAGCGCCAGCTTCGTCAGCCGTGAGCGGCGCGTCTGGGCTTATCCGCACTGCGCCTGTGAAGAGGCGATGGTTGAACAACTGGCTGCCTCGTATGGATTGGTTGCCTATAAAGGACGCGTCAAGACCGACGAGTTCTATCGCATCTATGAGAGCGAGTGGCGGCCCGACCTGTGCATCGCCGCCACCTTCGGCCAGCGTTTTAATGCCCGGCTGCACGGCTACCCTAAATTTGGTTTCTTTAATTTGCATCCATGTGTCGATGATGGCTGGCCGTCCGGGTATGCCGGGCCGAATCCGTTTCAGGCTTTACTCGATAACGGCTTGGACCACACTGTCATCGCTTTGCATGAAGTTGACGACGGGATTGATACGGGCAAATTGGTGGCCTTGTCTGAAAAAATCTACTTCCCGCCAGCCGCCTCAGTGGTGGATCTGCACAAGAGTACGTCGCCAGTGGCGGCCAAGTTCCTCGTGGAGCAACTCGGCAGGCTGATCACAGCACCAGCCAGGGATCATGTCAGTACTTAAACACTTCGCCGCCAACTTGCAATCAACCATACCGTGGTCGGGCCAGCGGATCGACACATCACACTGCTTCACTTGAAAAGATTCGCTTATGAATACCACTCATGATTCTCTTATTAACGCAGCCAACCAGATGGTTCTGGATACATTGTTGGCACCACTGTCGCCCGAAGCGCCGTGTGGTCCGGCGGCTCGGTATGATGCTGTGTTTACTGAAATTCGCCTGTTGCGCGAGGAAGACGACCCCAATTTGCCGATGGGACAGTGGGAGCGCCCGCTCAAGCATGCCGACTGGCAGCAAATCGAGAACCGCTGTACGGCCATGCTGACGACGCATTCGAAGGATTTGCAGATTGTCGTCTGGCTGGTCGAATCCTGGATGCGTCAGCGCGGTTTTATCGGCCTGTTGCACGGCCTGCAGATGCTCGACGCGCTGCTGCGCCGCTACTGGTTGCCGCTGCATCCCATGATCGACGATGACGGCGATTGCGAGGCGCGCTTAGCCCCGCTAGAGTGGTTAAATGAATCGCTGAGCATTAGCGTACGCGTGCATGCTGTGCTGTTGGTGCCGAGTGGCGGCAAGCCGCCGCACATCACACTGGCTGATTGGGAGCGCATTACGGCGCAGGAGATGGCAGCGGAGAATCAGCCGGACCGAAAAAAATCTGACATCGCCACGGTGGTACTCACCCGTTCCGACATTTTTACTGCGGCCCAGCAAATGGGGCCCGAACTGGCATTAACTGGCGCGGCGGTATGCCATAGCCTCGATTATTTGCACGCTATAGTCGCTCTGCTCGGGCAGCATTTGAAGGCTGAGTCACCTAACCTGGCCAAGCTACAAAATACGCTGGAAGCTGTCGGACGTGTCCTATTGCAGTTGCAACCCGAAGAAAAAGCAAGCGAGATGAAAAATAAACAGGACATTTTGGATAGCCAGTGCGCCGACGATGGCGGCGCAGCGTTATCGACTGACCTTAGTCCGGCTATGGCAACGGTGCCAAGCGCTGTTGTTGAGATCGCAAACTGGCGCAACCGAAGCGAAGCATACGCAACCCTGGAAGCGCTCGCGGATTATCTTAGCGAGGTCGAACCACATAGCCCCACGCCATTTCTGATCCGTCGAGCCGTCAACTGGGGACGCATGTCCTTGCCTGAGGTGATTGCTGAAATTATCAGAGAAGAGGGCGATTTGAGCCGGTTGTTAAATGTGCTGGGGATTCAATCTTAATGTCGGTGCTTTTGATTAAAACAACTATTCAAAATCAGTAGGAGCATCGCCGAATCGGCAGTGAACCTGGTCGTTAGCTACCGCATGGACAAACATCGCCAGATGCGCTGGACCGGCGAGGGGGCGCACTGCCTAGTGCAGGTCAGAGTAGCCATTCTCAATGGCTAACTATCGCCCACTAGTCTCAGCGTCTAGGTTAACATTTAACATCGCGTAACGCTTTGCGTAAGCCCTGCGCGAACGACAGCTCATTTGAACAGCACGGGTAGCCAACTATCACCTCCCCACCTTTTGCACGCTCTTCAAGAACTTGTGCAGACCTTGCATGCTAAGGCTGTAAGAACGGATTGATTCATTGGACATATAGTTAAAAATTATCGTTTTTACAACTATGCGCCTTTATGTGCCTTGACATAGGCTCGTAAAACGGCATTAATGCGCGTCTGGTAACGTGTCCCATGTGCCTTAAAAAAGGCTAGGACATCATCATCGACCCGCAAGCTGATTTGATGCTTCGTCGGAATTTTCATTTCTCGACTATGTTGCGCACGCGCAAACCAATCGTCCGTTAATTCAGGGGTCTCCGAATAATCAATCTGCTGGTCTTTGATCCCATCCATTCGCACTTTAGGTTCATTACTCAATTTGTGCGGCTTGCTTGGATCAAGCTCGAAGCGCACGATACTTTCTTTGCTCTCTTTCATTTGATTTCCTTGCTGAAATTAGCCTAATTGCCTCACCCCGCAGGGTGTACACCACCACAAACACATGGCCCTCGATCTCGCCAATGACGATGCGCCGTTCCTCGCCGTAATCTTTTCTACCATCCGGTTCATCGAGCCTGTCTGGATCAAAAAACACCAGCATCGCGTCTTCAAAGCTCACCCCCATGTTTGTTTAAATTGGCCTGCGCTTTGTCTGGGTTGAGTTCTATCTACATTACATTATGCAGATACATTTCTATGTTTAGTTCAATCAAATTTTTTGGGAGCGTCTCGAGAAACGGATCGTAAAGTACGTTAAGCCTTTCACCACGGACGTAGACGAGTGCAGTTAAAACCGGAGGCAGACGATAAGGCAGATTTATTGGAGCTTGCGGAAAAAGCGTTTCGCCGCCTGCCGGTTACGCTGGCTTTGCATGAGGATATCGAGCACATGGCCATCATGGTCGACTGCACGCCACAGGTAATGGTGCCTGCCCTTGATGGTTAGTACCACCTCGTCGAGATGCCATTTGTCCTCGCGCTTCGACTGACGCCGGCGCAGTTCATTGGCATATTCCTGGCCGAACTCAATGTCCCTTGGCGAATCGTCTCGTAGGTGACGATGATGCCCCGGCTGGCCATCAATTCTGCGATGTCGCGAAAACTCAGCGAAAACCGGAAGTAGAGCCACACCACATGGCTGATGACTTCGGGAGGAAAGCGGAAGCCGCGCTAAATTTGGGAATTTTTCATCCCGATACTTTACAAAAATTTGCCGGCTGCCGTAAGTTGACAGTACCGATCAGATTCGTAAAGTTGGCCGCCAGATTGATGAAACGTACGTAATGCGCTTAAAGTTCACACAAAAAAATCTTTGGGAAGATTTACCTATGGCTGTGTAAATCAAGAGTTCAGCCACTGATTTCGTCCGCTCTCCTCGATAGTTCAGGGATAATTTCCCAGCTACGTGGCTCGGCCTCGCGTACAGCACGATACCGCCTCAAAATTCGACCAGCCGCGCCAGCAGACAGAACAAACACCTGCCCATTCGCATTGTGTGTGCGACCAGCGGGCCACAGTAGTTGTTTGCAGCGACACGCCCCTGGCCGCGCTGATACAGCTTTTTCAAAACGTTAATCAGGTCTGCTTCTGTAGCCACAATTATCCCCTGGTTAACTAGCCGAATAGTAATGTTGATTGCAATATCTGTAATGGCATCTGCCACTTCGCTGGCGAAAGCATCACAAGTCACAGATGCATTTACATACTCGGCACTGATGCGGATGGCCACGTCGACAGCCGTTGCGAGTGCTGCGTCGAGCCGACATGCATCGATATAAACATACCTTGCGGCATCTCAACAACAAAATATAAGCGAAAAAAAAAAAAAAAAAAAAAAAAAAAAAAAAAAAAAAAAAAAAAAAAAAAAAA
>NZ_JBRIIQ010000106.1:0-13180 GCF_052976905.1 Glaciimonas sp. GG7
TAGACGTAGCCGGGGATGTTGAGGTGAAAGTCCTCGGTTAATACCGCGCCGGTTTGATTACGCGATTGCGGCGACGAAAGAGTTGATTGAGCGTGGAATACCTGTGTTTGGTATTTGCCTCGGACATCAAATCATGGCGCTGGCATCCGGTGCCAAAACGATGAAGATGAAATTCGGCCATCACGGCGCTAACCATCCGGTGCAGGATCTCGATTCCAAAAAAGTCATGATCACCTCGCAGAATCATGGTTTTGCTGTTGATTCGGCCACTTTGCCAGCCAATTGCCGCGTCACGCATGTTTCGTTGTTCGATGGTTCATTGCAAGGTTTTGAGCGCACTGACAAGCCGGCATTTTGCTTTCAGGGTCATCCAGAAGCGTCGCCCGGCCCAACTGACGTCGCCCCTTTGTTTGATCGCTTTATTCAACTGATGAATCAAGCGATGCTGGAGAAAAATAAAAATGCCTAAGCGTACCGATATAAAAAGCATACTGATTATTGGTGCTGGACCGATCATTATCGGTCAGGCCTGTGAGTTCGACTATTCTGGCGCGCAAGCCTGTAAAGCGCTGCGTGAAGAGGGATATAGAGTCATTCTGGTCAACAGTAATCCGGCGACCATCATGACCGACCCGGAAATGGCCGATGTGACCTACATCGAGCCAATTACCTGGCAAGTCGTGGAGCGCATCATTGCTAAGGAAAAACCGGATGCGATTTTGCCGACGATGGGCGGCCAGACAGCACTTAATTGCGCACTGGATTTGCATCACAACGGCATCCTGACTAAGTACAACGTTGAGTTGATCGGCGCCTCACCAGAGGCGATCGACAAGGCTGAGGATCGCTCTAAATTCAAGGCTGCGATGACCAAGATCGGTCTGGCTTCTGCCCGTTCCGGTGTTGCGCATAGCATGGATGAAGCTTGGGTCGTCCAAAAAGAACTCGGTTTTCCAAGCATCATTCGTCCCTCGTTCACAATGGGTGGCACGGGCGGTGGGATTGCGTATAACGCAGAAGAGTTTGAGACGATTTGCAAGCGCGGCCTGGAAGCTTCGCCAACTAAAGAATTGTTGATTGAAGAATCACTGATTGGTTGGAAAGAGTTTGAGATGGAAGTTGTGCGCGATAAGGCAGATAACTGCATCATCGTCTGCTCGATTGAAAACCTCGATCCTATGGGCGTGCATACTGGCGACTCCATCACGGTTGCGCCAGCACAGACGCTGACGGACAAAGAGTATCAAATCATGCGTAACGCCTCTCTTGCGGTGTTACGCGAGATTGGTGTCGATACTGGCGGCTCGAACGTTCAGTTTTCAGTTAATCCGGCTGATGGTCGGATGATTGTTATCGAAATGAATCCACGCGTTTCACGCTCCTCAGCACTGGCATCCAAAGCAACCGGTTTCCCGATCGCAAAAATCGCGGCAAAACTGGCGGTCGGTTTTACGTTGGATGAGCTGCGCAATGAAATCACAGGCGGCGCGACGCCGGCGTCATTTGAGCCTTCAATTGACTATGTGGTGACGAAGATTCCGCGTTTCGCTTTTGAGAAATTCCCCGCTGCTGACGATCATCTGACTACGCAAATGAAGTCCGTTGGTGAAGTCATGGCAATTGGCCGTACTTTCCAGGAATCGTTTCAAAAAGCCCTGCGCGGACTTGAAGTCGGTGTTGATGGCATGAACGAAAAAACCCAGGATCGTGAAGTCATCGAAGAAGAGCTCGGTGAACCCGGACCGGACCGGATCTGGTATGTCGGCGATGCTTTCGCGCAAGGTTTTACCCTGGAAGAAGTGCATCAATTGACGCATATCGATCCTTGGTTCCTGTCGCAAATCAAAGAAATTGTCGATACCGAATTGTGGCTGGAAAGCACGCAAACGTTAGACGGACTGGATCGCGACACATTATTTAAGTTAAAGCAGCAAGGTTTTGCCGATCGTCGTCTGGCCAAGTTGTTGAAAGTCACGGATACCGAAGTGCGCGCCAAGCGCCACGCATTGAATTTGCGGCCGGTCTACAAACGCGTCGATACCTGCGCGGGCGAATTTTCGACGAATACGGCTTATATGTACTCGACCTACGAGGAAGAGTGCGAGTCGAATCCGACTGATAAAAAGAAAATCATGGTCCTTGGCGGTGGTCCTAATCGTATCGGTCAGGGTATTGAATTCGATTATTGCTGCGTGCATGCAGCGCTTGCGCTACGCGCAGACGGTTACGAGACCATCATGGTCAACTGTAATCCTGAAACCGTATCGACCGATTACGACACTTCTGACCGTTTGTATTTTGAATCATTGACGCTTGAAGATGTATTAGAGATCGTCGATAAAGAGAAGCCTTACGGCGTGATCGTGCAATACGGCGGTCAGACGCCTTTGAAGCTAGCGCTGGATTTGGAAGCGAATGGCGTGCCTATCGTCGGCACTTCGCCGGATATGATCGATGCCGCTGAAGACCGCGAACGTTTTCAGAAACTATTGCACGATCTGAATCTGCGTCAACCGCCAAATAGGACTGCCCGTACTGAAGAGGACGCTCTGCGTCTGGCGCAGGAAATCGGTTATCCACTGGTGGTTCGTCCGTCCTATGTATTGGGTGGCCGTGCGATGGAAATCGTCCATGAGCAACGCGATCTTGAGCGCTATATGCGTGAGGCCGTTAAGGTTTCGCACGATTCGCCAGTATTACTGGACCGTTTTTTGAACGATGCTATCGAAGTCGATGTTGATTGCTTATCAGACGGCGAACGTACTTTCATTGGTGGCGTCATGGAGCACATTGAGCAGGCTGGCGTCCATTCGGGCGACTCGGCATGTTCGTTGCCGCCATATTCGCTGGCGCAGGAAACGATTGATGAGTTGAAACGTCAGACCGCGTTGATGGCCAAGGGATTGAACGTTATTGGTCTGATGAACGTGCAGTTTGCGATTCAACAGATCGATGGTAAAGACGTTGTGTACGTACTGGAAGTCAATCCACGCGCATCTCGTACAGTGCCTTTTGTCTCGAAGGCTACCGGTTTGCAATTGGCAAAGATTGCAGCGCGCTGCATGGTGGGTCAATCGCTGGATAGCCAAGGGATTAAAGACGAGGTTGTGCCGAAATATTTCAGCGTTAAGGAAGCCGTATTCCCATTCGTTAAATTCCCAGGCGTGGATACAATACTCGGGCCGGAAATGAAATCGACCGGCGAAGTGATGGGAGTCGGTAAAACTTTTGGTGAGGCATTCGTTAAGTCTCAGCTTGGTGCCGGTATTAAATTGCCAACTTCCGGACAAGTATTCTTAAGCGTCAAAGCCGGTGACAAGCCGCGTGCGGTAAAGGTTGCCAAGGATTTGGTCGCGATGGGCTTTACAGTCGTAGCAACGAAAGGAACGGCGGCAGCTATCTCCGTTGCCGGTATTCCGGTGAAGACTGTGAATAAAGTAGTTGAAGGTCGTCCGCACGTCGTTGATATGATTAAGAACAATGAAATTACATTGGTCATTAATACAGTCGAAGAAAAACGCAGTGCAATTGTTGATTCCAGGGCAATACGCACTTCGGCGCTACAAGCGCGGGCTACAACTTACACCACCATTGCGGGGGCGGAAGCGGCAGTTCAGGGTATGCGTCATCTGGACGAGTTGAATGTCTACGATTTACAAGGTTTGCATAAGACTTTACACTAGACGTAATATATACAATTTAAGACGCTCATGCGGAGGTCACAAACAATGCCCAATTCGGTGTTGTTTGTGACCTCCGCGCTCTTTTATTGCATCGCTGTCTTTGATGAAGTGATAAATTTTTTGTATGAAGCGTCTTCATTGTCAGAAAATGAAGGCGCAAGTAGTAAATAACGCTAGCGAATTTAGCGGGGAGGGTGATGCGCATGGCGTTACATATCCCTGACATTTCCTAAATTGACAAACCGTATTTAGATTTTTGAAAATTATTATGAGCTCAGTACCCCTTACCAAGTTTGGCGCCGAATTGTTGAAAGATGAACTGATACGCTTGAAAACGAAAGAGCGTCCATCTGTTATCAACGCGATTGCAGAAGCGCGGGCGCACGGCGATCTCTCGGAAAATGCGGATTACGACGCGGCTAAAGAACGCCAGGGTTTTATTGAAGGACGTATCGCAGATCTTGAAGGCAAGCTAGGAGCAGCCCAAGTGATTGATCCAACAGCACTAGATGCTGATGGTCGGGTAGTATTTGCAGCCACCGTTGATTTAGAGGATTTGGAGACAGGTGAGAAAGTGACTTATCAAATCGTCGGCATGGATGAGGCCGACATCAAAGTCTCGAAAGTTTCGATTACATCACCGATTGCACGTGCATTAATTGGAAGAAGTGCAGGGGACGTAGTCGGAGTCCAGGCACCATCCGGTATTCGTGAGTATGAAATACTTGGCGTGCGTTACATCTAGAGTTTTTTAGGCCTGTCTGTGCATGCGATCGGTACCGATGATCTCTCACATAATGCCAATGCCCATCCAATTCGTTTTATTTCCATTGAAGTACAGTCGATAGAAATCGTTTTAGGAGTCGCGATGATAGTAGTACGGACAAGATTGTTGATTGCGACCTTGTGGGTAGGTAGTTTGTGGACCATTGGATATTTGGTTGCGCCAACCCTGTTTGCCACTTTGTCAGATCGGGTTCTTGCTGGCACGATTGCGGGAAGCCTGTTCAGAGTCGAGGCTTGGTTGGGAGTCGCATGCGGTTTGTTGTTGGTGCTGCTATTCGGTTTTCGAACAGGCGACGATAATGCCCCCTTACGCAAGACCTTGTTGCGACTAACCCTTACGATGCTGCTTTGCACGCTGATTGGTTATTTTGGTATTCAGCCGTTTATGGCATCTTTACGTGAAGCTGCAGGGCCGGGTGGTGTGATGAGCTCTGGTATGAAGATGCAATTTGGCATTTTGCATGGCGTTGCCAGCGCCATTTATATGATTCAAAGCCTGCTAGGTGTTGGCTTGATTTTGAAGTTGCGCACATTGCGCTAGGATCGTGCATCGACTGTGCGCCGTAACAGGGGAATTAGCCTTTAGCGGTCTTTAAGCTCGCTACTTCGGGTAATATGCGCATACTCCCCTGATGTTTAAAAGTTGCGAGCTTAGGGCTGAATTATTGACCAAGCGCAGATTTTTTGCGGCTCTTCTGCCGAGGTTTGGAACGCTTGATATTGCCACCAGCAGTGACACGTTCATTTCCTTTTACCATGACCTTCGTAACCGATGGCCGTTTAGTGCCACTTGGACTTGGTTTAACGATGGTGACTTCGCGCATACCTTTCCCACGTGTTTCAGTGCGTGCCTTAGCAGCATCTTTTTGTGGACGATACAGTATTAAAAGTTTGCCGATGTGCTGCACCGGTGCGGCACCGAGTTTTTCGCAAATAGTTTCGTAGATTGCAATCCGCGCTTCGCGATCGTCGCCAAATACGCGCACTTTGATGAGCCCATGAGAATTGAGGCAATTATCAATTTCCTTTAGCAGTGATGGTTTTAGACCTTCTTCACTGATCAATACTACTGGACTTAGTGCGTGGGCTTCGGAGCGGAGTTCGCTGCGCTCGGCGGGTGTGAGTTTCAACATAAATAAAAAATTCCTTAAAAACGGTATTCTACGCGAATGGCAAAGAAGAAATTAAACAAAAACTGGCTGCACGATCACATTAATGACCCATATGTGAAGTTGGCACAGAAAGAAGGCTATCGTGCTCGGGCTGCTTACAAGCTCAAAGAAATTGATGAAGTTGATAAGCTAATCAAGCCGGGTCAAATTATTGTCGATCTTGGCTCCACCCCCGGAAGCTGGTCGCAATATGTGCGCAACAAGCTTGCAGGGCAAGAAGGTGGCGGCATACACGGGATGATAATTGGATTAGATATTTTGGAGATGGAGCCGATCGCTGACGTGCATTTCATCCTGGGCGACTTTCGTGAGCAAGACAGCTTGTCGCAATTAGAGCGTCTGTTGGCAGGCCGAAAGGTAGACCTTGTATTATCGGACATGTCGCCCAATCTTTCAGGAATTGCCATTGCGGACGCTGCTCGCGTTGAAGAAATCATTGATTTGGCAATTGAATTCGCCCAAAACCATATGAAACCAACCGGTGCATTGCTGGCTAAATGTTTTAACGGCAGAGGCTACAACGAGGTCTTGGGTAAATTTCGGCAAACTTTTGAAACCGTTGGCTCTCGAAAGCCGAAAGCCAGCCGCGATAAATCATCGGAGATATTTTTGCTCGGGCGAAACTTAAAGAGTTTTTCATGATTTCGATGCTAGTCAAAATATTGTGAGTTTATCCTTGTTTTTTCATGGGTATGTCCACATATCGACCCTAGGAGCATGTCGGACTTAGGAGAGTCGACTGCAAAATGACCTGAACGGTCCAGATTTCACCGGTTTCTTGACCAATAGCCAGCTATTGGTACCGCTAATCCGGCAAAATCCGTCCTCGCTCCGGTCATTTTTCGCTTCGACTCCCTAAGTCCGACAGGCTCCTAGTAACGACTGATTATTACGAGTAAAATCAGGGTCTTTCCGAAAGCATTAAATCAAGTGCGAGGCTGCACCGAAGCAACACGTATATCGGCGCATCGCGCGCTCAAGGAGTTCTAGTGAATAACATGTTTTCAAAAGCCGCTATCTGGGTTGTCATTGCCTTGGTGCTTTTTACCGTATTCAAACAGTTCGATACTAAAGGACTAGCGACTGGTGCGACTCCGATTGCATATTCGGACTTTATTGCCGATGTGAAAGCAGGGCACATCTCAGATGCGGTAATTGAAGATCGCAGCATTATTGCGAATACTTCTGATGGCAAAAAAGTTAAGACAACTGCCACATTCTTAGACCGAGGTCTGGTTGGTGATTTGCTCAATAACGGTGTGAAATTCGACGTTAAGCAGCCAGAAGAACCATCATTCCTGTCGCAAGTATTTATATCTTGGTTCCCGATGATTCTGTTGCTCGGTGTCTGGATATTCTTTATGCGCCAAATGCAGGGCGGCGGTAAGGGCGGCGCTTTCTCATTCGGCAAGTCAAAAGCACGGATGTTGGACGAAACTACCAACACAGTTACCTTTGCTGATGTCGCAGGCTGCGATGAGGCGAAGGATGAAGTGTCTGAAATTGTCGATTTCCTGCGCGATCCGACCAAGTTTCAAAAGTTGGGCGGTCGTATTCCACACGGCGTTTTGATGGTTGGCCCTCCCGGCACTGGTAAAACATTGTTGGCGCGTGCGATTGCAGGTGAAGCAAAGGTGCCATTTTTCACCATTTCCGGCTCAGACTTTGTTGAAATGTTCGTCGGTGTCGGTGCTTCGCGTGTGCGGGATATGTTTGAGAATGCTAAAAAACATTCTCCTTGCATTATCTTTATCGATGAAATCGATGCAGTTGGTCGTCATCGCGGTGCCGGTATGGGTGGCGGCAATGATGAACGTGAGCAAACACTTAATCAAATGCTAGTTGAAATGGATGGTTTTGAAGTGAACTCTGGCGTTATCGTCATTGCTGCTACTAACCGTGCCGATGTTCTCGACAAAGCGCTATTGCGCCCAGGTCGTTTCGACCGTCAGGTAGTGGTTGGTTTGCCCGATATTCGTGGTCGCGAGCAAATTCTCAACGTGCACATGCGTAAGGTCCCTATTTCTACAGATGTCAAAGCAGATATTCTGGCCCGCGGTACGCCAGGTTTTTCAGGTGCAGACTTAGCGAATCTAGTGAACGAAGCGGCATTGTTTGCTGCGCGTCGTACCAAGCGGTTAGTAGAAATGCAAGATTTTGAGGATGCAAAAGACAAGATTGTGATGGGGCCAGAGCGTAAGTCTGCTGTGATGCGTGAAGAAGAGCGTCGCAACACTGCTTATCATGAGTCTGGACACGCGGTGGTTGCAAAGTTGCTACCAAAAGCTGATCCAGTGCATAAAGTCACCATCATGCCGCGTGGATTTGCGCTTGGTTTGACCTGGCAGTTGCCTGAGCATGATCGTGTCAACATGTATAAAGACAAGATGCTTGAAGAGATCGCTATCCTGTTTGGTGGTCGTATTTCTGAAGAAATCTTTATGCATCAAATGTCGACCGGTGCTTCCAATGACTTTGAGCGCGCTACGAAGTTGGCACGTGCGATGGTTACCAGATACGGTATGTCAGAAACACTGGGCACGATGGTCTACGAAGATACCGAGCAAGATGCATACTTTGGCCGTATGGCTTCAAAGACTGTATCAGAAGCGACTCAGCAAAAAGTTGACGCAGAAATTCGTAGTATTTTGGATCAGCAATATGCGTTGTCACGACGATTGCTGGAAGAGAATCGTGAAAAAGTCGAAGCAATGACCAAGGCCCTGCTTGATTGGGAAACAATCGATGCTGACCAGATTAACGACATCATGGAAGGCCTTGAGCCGCGTTTGCCTAAGTACGGCATCCCGGTCAAGAAAACGCCAACGGATAGCTCCTCTGGTGGTGTTTCACCAACGGCGACTGCTCCGGCCTGATCGTTTGACCTATCAGCGGTGGCGTAATGTACGTTCATTATGTCAAGCAACTTCAAAGTAATCTCAGCAAGGGTGAGGAGAAATCCTCACCCTTTTTGTTTATTCAAATAAATGATGCAACAATATTTTCAATGTGGTCGTTACCGCCTGCCGGTCAATACTCCCAATGCGCGACCGTTGGTGATGGGAATACTCAATATCACACCGGATTCCTTTTCTGATGGGGGAAGGTTTTACTCGCTGGAGTTCGCCTTGTCGCATGCAGAGCAGATGATCGCTGATGGTGTCGATATTATTGATATCGGCGGCGAGTCAAGTCGCCCGGGCAGTCCAGCTTTATCACTTTCGGAAGAGTTGGATCGCGTGATGCCAGTGATTTACGCGCTGCGCGATTGTGGCAAACCTCTTTCCATTGATACTTATAAACCAGTAGTAATGCGTGAGGCAATCGCCGCCGGCGCTGATTTAATCAATGATATTAATGGTTTTAGGGCTGAAGGCGCGTTGGATATAGTGAAGGCCAATGATTGCGGACTATGCGTCATGCATATGCAGGGCAAGCCCGAAACTATGCAGGAAAAGCCTGAATATGAAGATGTGCTCAGTGAGGTAAGCACGTTTTTGCTTGAGCGAATAGCGCTGATGGAGCAAGAGGGCATTGATCGGGCGCGCATCGTTATCGATCCGGGATTTGGTTTCGGCAAATCGCTTCAGCACAATCTTGTCTTGCTAAAAAATATGGGAAAGTTGCAGCAATTAATGGATTTGCCCTTGCTGGCGGGGATATCACGTAAAACCATGCTAGGCGATTTGACTGGCAAGCCAGTTGAGCGACGATTGGCCGGAAGCCTCGCAGCAGCCTTGGTTGCGGTTGCTCAGGGTGCAAAGATAGTGCGCGTACATGACGTAGCAGAAACGATCGATGCACTTGCGGTCTGGCGAGCTGGTAACGTTTAACGTGAAGTTTGGTTACAGGGATTCCTGATATTAAAGCAACGCCAACTCACTTAGTCTAAGTTTGTTGCAGCATTGAGCGGCAACAAGTTCGAACAGCCAAAAGAGTGCAGTGGCAAATTCGAAAAAAATAAAACCATTCGTATGAAAACGGGAAGCAATAAATGACGCGAAAATATTTTGGTACTGATGGTATCCGTGGTCGTGTAGGCGTCTCTCCAATTACGCCTGATTTTGTCATGCGATTGGGGTATGCCGCTGGCAAAGTGCTTGCGCAATCGGTGTCTCCGACGGTCAAGCCGACAGTATTGATCGGTAAAGATACGCGGGTGTCTGGATATATGCTGGAAGCCGCGCTGGAGGCAGGATTTGCAGCAGCAGGTGTAGATGTGATGTTGGCGGGGCCAATGCCAACGCCCGCGATTGCCTATCTGACACGCGCCTTGCGATTATCGGCTGGGGTTGTTATTTCTGCTTCTCATAATCCGTTTGATGATAACGGGATCAAATTTTTTTCGGCTCACGGAAACAAGTTAGACGATGCAGTCGAAGCTGCCATTGAGGAGGCGCTAGAGCAGCCTATGCATTGCGTCACATCCGATAAACTAGGTAAAGCGAAACGTCTGGACGATGCGCCAGGTCGCTATATTGAATTTTGTAAAAGTACCTTTCCCAACGATCTTGACTTGCGTGGATTGACTATTGTTGTCGATACTGCGCATGGAGCGGCTTACCACATTGCTTCGCATGTTTTTCATGAGCTAGGTGCTGAGGTAGTTGCAATCGGCAATAAACCTAATGGTTTTAATATTAATGCTGGCTTTGGTGCAACTGCGCCGGATGCGCTGGCTCTTGCCGTGCGTGCAAATGGTGCTGATATAGGCATTGCACTCGATGGTGATGCGGATCGATTAATTATGGTCGATGCTTCTGGACGGATCTATAACGGTGATGAATTACTGTATGTCATCGTCAAAGATCGACTCCAATCCAGTGTCGTTAAAGGCGTGGTTGGAACCTTGATGACCAACATGGCGTTGGAGGTGGCGTTCAAGCAAAAAGGTCTCGCGTTTGCACGCGCTAAGGTCGGTGACCGCTACGTGTTGGAACAACTTAAGGAGCGTGGCTGGATACTTGGCGGAGAAGGGTCGGGCCACATACTTTGCCTCGATAAACATACGACGGGCGACGGTATTGTCTCGGCGTTGCAGGTATTGTCGGCATTAAGCCGTAGTGGTTTGTCATTGGCCGAAATCACCGCTGATATCAGTATGTATCCCCAAACCTTGATTAACTTGAAGGTCGGTGCTGGTTTCGACTGGCAACTGCAGCCAGCAGTTGTTGCTGAAAAAGCAGCGGTTGAAGCAGAACTCGGTGACAATGGACGCGTATTAATTCGTGCCTCCGGTACCGAGCCATTGATACGCGTCATGGTAGAAGCCAAGACGGCTGACTTGGCCCAAACGATGGCGCGACGCATTGCCGATAAAATTTCAGTTTAAGTTTAAGTTTGAGTTTTATTATTTGTTTTAATTCGATTACTTTCACCACTCAGCGCATAGATGTCAAAACATCAAACCAACATTCTGATTGTAGAGGATGAGCCTGGCATCGCCGAGCTCTTACGCTTCACGCTCGACGACGCCGGATTTTCTTGTGAAATTGCTTGCAACGCAAGTCAGGCACGTGAGGCGATTGCAGCAATGTTGCCGCAAGTTGTTTTACTCGACTGGATGCTGCCCGATACGTCCGGTTTATCGCTACTGCAAGAATGGCGTAGTCAGACAAGGACCGCTACCCTGCCAGTCATTATGTTGACAGCCAAAGGGATGGACGAAGACAAGGTTCGTGGTCTCAACGATGGGGCCGATGATTATGTTACCAAGCCGTTTTCACCTAAAGAATTGGTTGCACGGATTCAGGCACTCTTACGGCGCAAGGTCCCGGAACTTGGTCACAGCGCATTGAAATATGGCGCTATCAGTATCGATACTGACCGTTATCAAGTTTCCGTAGAAGATCGCACCATCGAATTGGATCAGGCAGAATTCAAGTTGCTACGCTTCCTGATCGCGCATCCTGAACGGATATTTTCACGTGCACAATTACTCGATAAAGTATGGGGAGATCATACTTTTATCGAAGAGCGTACTGTCGATGTCCACATCATGCGATTACGAAAATCCTTAGGATCGGCAGCCGATTACGTCAAAACAATTCGAGGCGTAGGCTACAAAATTACATCAGAGTTGGCCTCGTAAGATGTCTCTGGATACGCCTTTTCGGGTAACTCGTAAAGCCAGTACTTTTTGGGTTCCGACATTGTTGTGGTTTGCTTTGTTGTGTCTCGTCATGTTGGCGTTGGCTGCGTCTTATGGCTACATCATTAGTTTGGTTTGTTTTGGTTTGTCGTTGACAGTCCTGTTATTTTTACAAATGTGGTCGCTCTATCGTATCGAGCAATGGCTCGATCGCCCCGCCGGGACGCCGCGTCCCAAAACATGGGGATTATGGTCACATGCCGCAGCCCGGCTTGAAGATATTCGTCGTGAAGATGAGCGTTCTCGGATCGATATGGCAGAGTGGCTGGCGCGTTTTCGACAGGCCATGAGCTTGCTCCCAGACGGTGTTGTGATTGTGGATGACGTGATGCATCTGGAATGGTGCAACCCGGTAGCCGAAAAACATTTAGGCCTTGATTGCATCCGTGACGAGGGGCGCCTTCTGACCAATTTAATCCGTGCGCCCGAGTTTGTTGATTACATGTTGTCGGGCCGTTTTGAGCAGCCGCTACCGTTTGTTCAACATCGCCGAAAAATACAGCTGCAATTAATCTCTTTCGATAATCATCGCCAAATTCTGGTCACCCATGATGTAACCCAAGCTGAAAAACTCGACACCTTGCGGCGTGATTTTATTGCCAATGCCTCGCATGAATTACGCACACCATTGACCGTTATTAACGGTTTTTTAGAGCACGCAATATCAAGCGACATGGATCCAAATACGCGTGTGCGTCAGCTTAGTTTAATGGTTGAGCAAGGCCAGCGCATGCAACGTTTAGTGGCCGACATGCTGACCTTGACCAGACTCGAGTCTTTGGTCCAGCAGCCCGCAAGCGAAACCGTAAAAATGCTGCCGATGTTGGATCACATTTTGGAACAAGCACGCGCCTTATCTGAGGGCAAACATCTGATCACCTTAGAGGCGCAGGAGATTAATCTCAAAGGTAATCGTGATGAACTTGAAAGCCTGTTCACGAATTTATTAACCAATGCTGTGCGCTACACGCCGAATGGCGGATCGATTCAGATGCGTTGGAAATTGTTTGGCGAGGGTGCTGCATTTACTGTACAGGATGATGGGATCGGTATTGCAGAAGAGCACTTAAGTCGCTTGACTGAACGGTTTTATCGGGTAGATAAAACCCGTTCGCAAATGACGCAAGGAACCGGTCTTGGACTTGCAATCGTGAAGCATGTTTTGCTACGGCATCGAGGACGTTTGGTGATCACGTCTGAGCCTGGACGGGGAAGTTGTTTCAGCGCCATTTTTGAACGATCACAATTGATTTTATCTGAAGAGATAGCGAATTTTTAATGAAAGTTTGAACAAACGTATTGACCAAAATAATGATGCCGAGTATGATCTTGTTCTTCGGAGTGTAGCGCAGCCCGGTAGCGCACCTGGTTTGGGACCAGGGGGTCCA
>NZ_JBRIIQ010000107.1:0-13140 GCF_052976905.1 Glaciimonas sp. GG7
CCGCCATCATTGACCACAATCGCGACATTGTCGTTGTTGTGCATCTTGATATACAACGGTGCTGTACGTGATGGGCTTGCTGTGTCGATTGTTACTGAACTCATCAAAGTCTCCTTGGTGGTGCCTGATACTACTGTGTTAAACAACGCTTTGTGCTAGCGCGGACGCTTCAGGCGCTTTCTTGAAGGCAAAGCGTTTGATGTCGCCCACCATAAACAGATAGCACAGAATCGTCACTGCGGCATTGGCACCGACAAACACCAGCGCGCCGGAAAATGAGCCGGTCGCCTGCAAGATGAAGCCGATGACGATCGGCGTGGTAATCCCGGCGACGTTGCCAAAGGTGTTGAACAACGCGCCGCTGAGCCCGCCTGCTTCTTTTGGCGCGGTGTCGGACACCACCGCCCAGCCCAATGCGCCTATGCCTTTACCAAAAAATGCCAGGGTCATGATGGCGACGATGAGCCAGTCTGCACTGACGTAATTACAAAAGATCATGCACATGGCGAGCAGCATGCCGCCTACGATGGGGATCTTGCGTGCGACCGATAAAGAGCAACCGGATTTGATCAGGCGGTCGGAGATGACGCCACCCAGGACGCCGCCGAGGAAGCCAGCGATAGCGGGTATGGCGGCGACAAAGCCGACCTTCAGGATCGTCATATGACGCTCGGTGACCAGATATACCGGGAACCAGGTCAGGAAAAAATACGTCAGGGTATTGATGCAATATTGGGCGATGTAAATGCCCAGCAGCATGCGATTGCTGAGCAACTCCTTAATACAGGCAAAGGTATTAATCTTGGCAGTCTGCGCACCTTTGGCCCCGCCTTCAAGATCGACCAATGCACCGCCTGCTTCTATGTAAGCAAGTTCTGCTGCATTAATGCGCGGATGATCCTTCGGTCCATAAATGGTCTTGCGCCACACCAGAGACATCATAATGCCAAGGCCGCCCATGACATAGAACACGCTTTGCCAACCCTGGGTATGTACCAGCCAGCCCATCAACGGGGCAAATAACACGGTCGCAAAATATTGTGCTGAGTTAAAGATGGCGGCGGCGGTGCCGCGCTCGTTGGTCGGGAACCAGGCTGAAGTGATGCGGCTATTGCCGGGGAATGAAGGCGCTTCGGCAGCACCGATGAGCAGGCGCAACACAAACAAGACCACAATGGCGGTACCACCGCTAAAGAAGCCAACCCAGCCCATCATCATGGTAAACACCGACCAGAGGAAAATACTGAAGAAATACACGATCTTGGAGCCGAAACGATCCAGCAGCCAGCCGCCCGGCAATTGCGCCAGTACATACGACCAGGCGAAAGCAGAAAACACGAAGCCCATTTGGACCGGCGATAAACCCAGTAATTTTTTCAGCTCAGGACCAGCAATCGCAATCGTTGCGCGGTCAGCAAAATTGATGGTAGTGACGATGAACAGGATCGCAAGAATGCTCCATCGGACGCGGGTTGCCGCGGCGTTTGCCCCGGGTAAAATGGCTTGCTGTTTATGCATTTTTGTCTCCTGGAGCATCACGTAGGGCGCTGGTTTTAAACGGCAGCTTTAAACTGCAGTAAGTCTACTTTTCATTTATTCTTTTAAGACATCAACCGCAGTGTTATCAGTCATCAGACAACTGACGTGGGAGTATAATCAGCCCATTCAAAAATAGCAATCAAGTTCTCAATCAATCATTTAAACGGATACACGTCATGAGCTTTCCCTCCGCCCCATCGGCGCCGCCAAAAAAACACCGCAATTTAGCGCAAGGCATCGTCGCCTATATCGCCGATGGTATCCGCGAAGGCACGATCAATCCGGGTGATAAATTGCCCACCGAGTCAGAAATTATGCGCATTCAGGGCGTGAGTCGGACCGTGGTGCGGGAAGCGATTTCCCACATGCAAGCAGCAGGCATGGTGGAGACCCGACATGGCATCGGCACCTTTGCTCTGGCACCGGCACCAACGCATCATCTGGGTATTGACCCCGCCACGGTGATCACGATGCGCGACGTGCTTGCCATTCTTGAACTGCGCATTAGTCTGGAGACGGAATCGGCTGGATTAGCGGCCAGTCGCCGCAGCGAGGCGCAACTGGAGCAATTACGCAACGCGCTCGACAAATTTCAGGCTAGCTGTCTTGGCGGCGGCGAAACTGTGACAGCCGACCTGCAATTTCATCTGACCATTGCACAGGCTTCGGGCAACCGCTATTTCCATGACATTCTTAGCCACCTCGGCAGCAATAGCATTCCACGTTCGCGCCTGAACTCGGCCCAGCTGGCGCACGACGATCCGGCTATTTATATGGAACGCGTCAACCGTGAGCACGAAGATATTTTTAACGCCATCGCACGCCAGGACCCGGAGTCGGCCCGCGCTGCCATGCGCACGCATTTGAGCAACAGTCGTGAACGCCTGCGTCGCGCTCAGGAACTGATTGAGACTGGAAACGGCAGCTGAGTCGCAATTGAGCGGCAGTTGAGCGGCAACGGGCGTCGGCTTTTAGCTGCGACGCCCTGCTTCCAACGAACTTAGAACTAAATCAACTCGGCCTTGCATTTCTTTATTTCATGTTGTACGATGACTGATAACAAGTGAGGTGTTTGAAATCGGCGTTGATCTGTAACGTGATCGCTTCTATGCCCTCGTCTCTTATTAACCCCTCTCATTACCCCTAACCGGCACCCTCCATGTTTACTCCTGAAGACCTGAAACAAATTCTCTCCTCCGGCCTGTTGTCGTTTCCTATCACCGACTTTGACGCGCAAGGCGATTTCGTTGCCAGCACCTATGCTGACCGTTTGGAATGGCTTGCTCCGTACGGCGCAACCGCTCTGTTCGTCGCTGGCGGCACGGGCGAATTCTTTTCGTTGACAGCTGAGGACTACACACAGGTGGTCAAGGTGGCCGTTGAAACATGCCGTGGCAAAGTCCCGATTCTGGCCGGTGCCGGTGGCCCGACCCGCACGGCGATCGCTTACGCGCAAGAAGCTGAACGCCTGGGTGCGCACGGTATCTTGCTGATGCCGCATTATTTGACAGAAGCCAGCCAGGACGGTCTGGTCGCGCATATCGCAGCGGTCTGTAAATCGGTCAAGTTTGGTGTTGTCATTTATAACCGTAACGTTTGCAAGCTGACTGCTGAGTCACTGTTGCAACTGGCTGACTTGTGCCCGAACTTGATTGGCTTCAAAGATGGCGTCGGCGAAATCGAAACCATGGTCACGATTCGCCACAAACTGGGCGATCGCTTTACTTATCTGGGCGGTTTGCCAACAGCTGAAGTCTACGCAGCAGCCTATAAAGCGCTGGGCGTACCGGTGTACTCATCGGCGGTCTTTAACTTCATCCCAAAAACAGCGATTGCATTTTACGAAGCCATCCGCACCGATGACTTTGCAACTACCAATCGTCTGATTAAAGACTTTTTCCTGCCGTATCTGGACATTCGTAACAAGAAAGCCGGTTACGCCGTCAGTATCGTCAAAGCTGGTGCAACGCTGGTCGGACACGGCGCTGGCCCGGTTCGCACGCCGCTGATCGATCTGAACCCGCAAGAACATGAAGAACTCGGCGCGTTGATCGCTACGCTCGGCCCACAATAAAGTCTCTTCTTTCATGCCGGTCTGTGGTGACCGGGCTATTCTTACGGCGTGTTGCGACTTCATATCGCAACACGCCGACTTCGTTTCTATTTTCAGGAGATTATTTTGACTATTCACATCAATGGCGACATGCTGATCGGCAAAACTGCCGCACACGGCAGCGCAGCCCCATTTCACGCAATTAACCCCGCCACTGGCGCAGCCATCGAGCCCGCCTTCGCCACCGGCACCGTGGCCGACGTAGAGCGCGCCTGTGCGCTGGCAGGGCAAGCTTTCGACACCTATCGCGACACTTCGCTTGAAGCGCGTGCGGCGTTTCTTGAACAAATTGCGCAGAACATCCTTGATCTGGGTCCGGTCTTGATTGAACGCGCCATGCTGGAATCAGGCTTGCCGCAAGCGCGCCTCGAAGGTGAGCGCGGTCGTACTGTCGGACAATTGCGCTTGTTCGCCAAAGTCATACGCGACGGTAACTGGTTAGCTACAGCGCTGGATTCAGCATTGCCGCAGCGCACTCCACCACGTCCTGATCTGCGTTTGCGCAAGATCGCACTGGGCCCGGTTGTGGTGTTTGGCGCGAGTAATTTTCCACTGGCATTTTCCGTCGCCGGTGGCGACACCGCTTCTGCATTAGCGGCCGGTTGCCCGGTCGTCGTCAAGGCGCATGCCGCCCATCCCGGCACATCGGAGTTGGTAGGCAAAGCCGTGCAAGCAGCGGTCGCCAGTTGCAACCTGCCAGAAGGCGTGTTCTCCATGCTGTACGGCGATGGCCGCACCATCGGTCAGGCGTTGGTGTCCCATCCTGCGATCAAGGCGGTCGGCTTTACCGGCTCCCGTCAAGGTGGACTGGCGCTGGTACGTAGCGCCGCGCAACGCGATGAGCCGATTCCGGTCTATGCGGAAATGAGCAGCATCAACCCGATGTTCCTGTTGCCAGACGCCATGGCGCAAAACGCCGCCAAAATCGGTAGCGGTTTCATTGATTCGTTGATCATGGGTTCCGGTCAGTTCTGTACCAATCCGGGTCTGGTGATTGCCATTGATGGCCCTGACCTCGATACATTCTGCGAAGCCGCCGCCACTGCCCTGCAAGGCAAAGTCGGCAGCACCATGCTGTCCCCGGGCATTCACGCCGCATTTAACGACGGCGTTGGCCGTTTAGCAGGCGCAACGGGCGTTTCGCTGCTGGCGCGTGGGCAGGTCGGCACCAGCGCCTGCGCCGGTCAAGCGGCATTGTTCGTCACCGATGCAATGACATTCCTTGCCAATCCGGCACTGGAAGAAGAAATCTTTGGCGCAAGTTCGCTGCTCATCAAATGCGGCAATATCGCCCAATTCAAGGAAATCGCCGAGTATCTGGACGGCCAATTGACTGCAACCTTGTTCTTAACTGAAAACGACAAGACCGCTGCGCAAACCCTGCTACCGACACTGGAACGCAAAGTTGGCCGTATTCTTGTCAATGCTTACCCGACCGGCGTCGAAGTCTCGCACGCGATGGTTCACGGTGGCCCGTTTCCGGCAACCTCAGACAGTCGCGGTACCTCGGTCGGCGCTTCTGCAATTGACCGTTTTTTGCGTCCGGTAAGTTATCAGGACTTGCCGACATGGTTGTTGCCAACGGCGCTGCAAGACAGTAATCCGCTTAACTTGTGGCGTTTGCGTGATGGCGAAATGAAGCAGGCTTAAACCTCGTTAATTTCGGGCAATAAAAAAGCTGCTGCAGTCCATTTGGATGCAGCAGCTTTTTTTATCGCGATCGGATTTCTGCAGCTCAGCTTGAGGTAGACTGATCTTCGCCGCCATTCAAAGCCGTCACGATCTGCTGTCCCAGACCATGTGATGCTTCTGCCGGAAAATCGATATGGTTGAATCCCTCTTCCCTGAGTACTTGTTGCCAGCTGTCCGATGTGAGCGCTGGTGAACCCGCAATGCGTAGCGTACTATCTTCAGCCAGCCACCAGCCATCGAGCAACCCAAAGGTCAGATGGGTAAATAAATTGGTGTTGCTGAGTTCATTGAGCAGCAACAAGCCATCCGCCTTGAGCAGGGTCTTGGCATGCCGCAGAGTACGGCCAATATCGCGCGTCGCATGCAGTACATTGGCGGCGATGACGATGTCGTAGTGTCCCGGCATGAACCCTTGCTCTGTCGGCATGCGTTCAATGTTGAGTCGACGTGTCTGCAAATACGGGGTCTGTGGCGCATAGTGTTGTTGTGCATGGCGCAGGAATGCTGGTGACAAATCGGTATAACAATATTCTTCGATGTGTGCGGCATAAGGCGTCAGTTGTTTGAACAAAGTGCTACTGGTGCCTCCGGTACCGGCACCGATTTCCAATATGCGTAACTTATACGGATCGACCTGCGCTTCGACATAAGCTAGCAGCCGTTCGGCTAGCACGGCATTGAAATAGTCCGCCGCCGGATGATCGCGATAAATACCCTCAACCAAAGTCATCGCCCCTCCCGGGAACAACACAACGGCCGCTGGCAGTTCGCCACGTAATATCTCCGGCAATGCCCGTAACGTCACATCGAGCAATTGCATCAAAACATGCTGGGTGGAATTTGCTGGGGCACCGTCGCGATAGGTTTTCCAATCTGCCCATAAAACATCCCTGTCTTGCGGCGCTTGTTGCGAGAGTCCGTGCGCGTCAAGCAAGCGCAAACTATGTTCGCGCCACTGTACAAAATGGCCTTTGGGAGATGGCGCGTCTGTTGCCAGCCACCCTAAAGCCGCCAACTCCACTTGTAGTAATGGTGCCAGCCTGGCATACAGCCCGGCTAAGTCCTGCGCTGTCACCGACGGCAGTGCTATTTCTGGTGCTGGATTGAGAACGCTTGCCAGTGATGCGGCAGTCACTCCTGATGGTGGTGCGTGATGTGGTTTGCTTTGTTCGAAAAGAGGATGATTGTCCATGATGTTTTGGCGGCTGGTTATGTTAATTTTTACATAACAATTTTCCACAATGGGAATAGGTATGTCGTCATAAATAGTGCGCCAAACACAGATTATTCTTAATCAATTTAATAGAGTGTTGCTACTTGGGAATGTCATTGCATTAAGAAATTTCTCAAATACCATCTCTATTTTTATCGTGGATTTTCAGAAGCGTGCACAAATGAAAACGACAATTGTGCAGCAGGCGCTGCACAATTGCCGTGCGAGTTACGCGTCAAACGGACTACTTAAAACTCAAACCCCGCCTGCAGCAATGCCACCTGGCTCAGGTATTTGTCTTTGATTTTTACGTCATAGCGCAGGACCAACGTGTGTTTGAGTGCTTTGCCGGTGCCAAACAACAGCAGGCTGGCACCAAGATCAAGACCGTCACGGGCAGCACCGAGGCCGTTGGTGGTGAATGTACTGCCATTACCGCCGACAAAACTTGCCGTTGTATTCTGCATCGTGCTGGCAAAATCATGATTCCACATTGCCCGAAATTCCAGATGCGCATTCAATGCCGATAACGATAAAGGATGCGACACCGTTGCACCAAGCCCGGAGCGCACGTAATTCATGCCATTCGTATTGACCATCAACGCACCGGTCCCGGTTTCGGTATACGCACCTTGATTGAGGTAGCTATAGGTCAGGGCCGCAACGGGTGTCACCGTCGTGGTTCCCACCATCACAGGTTTTCCGGCATCGACACTGGCGCTATATTGCCAGGCGTCATAACTGCCCTTGACCGTATTGCTTAACACGTTGCGGGTGTTGCCAATGTCATGCTTGCCCACTCCTAGCACACCATTCATATACCAATCATCGTAGTGCTTTGTGCTGTATGCAGTAGCCAGATAGCTGTCAATGTTGGTATGGCTACCGAGGTTGACGCCCTTGTCATTCACATTGCTATTGGCGTAGCTGAGCGCGCCACCGACGCGTGTGGTGCTGTCGATCATCTGATCTCTGCCCAATAGCAAACCGTAAGCATTGGCGGTGTAGCCGTCAACGTTTTGGCGCGTGCTCTCGCTACCGTGTACATCAAAAACAGACATCCAGATGGCACCGCTAGCGCTCTCTTCGTCTGCGCCACTGCCACTCAATGCAATCGAATTTTTCTCGGCTAAATGCGCACCGATCAGGTTGGATACTTTGTCGGAGACGCGCATGACAGACTGGGTAGAGGCACCATTGATTTCGGGGCGCAATTGTTCAGCAGCCTGACGCACGGCTCCTGCTGTAGCCAAACCTTCTATCGCATTACCGGTGGCACTATTAAACTGCAACAAGGCATTGAGGGCATTTGCGCCGGCGTTTGAAATGCCGGGAATGCTAGTGCTGTTGCTGTTAATGGTCGCGCCTGGCACCAGATTGCCAGCATTATTGATGGCATCCGTCCATGCAATCAGACCCGATGAAGGTTGTTGGATCGTCGGTAGCGCGGTACTACTAAGCACATTGCCTGCAATGGCGTTGGCTACCTTGTACCAGGCGCCATTCGTCACGGTGACGCCCGATTGAATCACCGGCGCTAAGCTGACGTTGCCAGCGCTGCCTGCCGTATAGCCCAAGGCTAGCAATGGCGTAGTGGCGACACTGGCGTTGGTTACGCTCATATCCCATTAATCCCATTAATCTGCCCGGACGGGTTGGTCAGAGAAGAACCGACGCCATTGCCGGTAATCGTTGGGCTGAACGTGATCTGACTGGCAGACATCAAGTTGGCGATACTCAGATTGCCGTTGATCGTGCCACTGTTGGATAAATTAAACGTTTGTCCTCCGACGTACGCGCCCAAGACTTTTGTGGTCAGAGCACAGAACGGATCATTTGTCCCGCCACTGACCGCACAAGCAGCGCCAGTCGTGCCGGTGGTGGTTGAACCTGCCGTGGTGTAGAGGTAATGCGTAGGTGGCGACAACGGCGAGAGGACAGCAAAGGTGGCAATGCCACCTCCCTGATCGACATGGATGTTGCCGTTAATCGTTCCGCTGTTATCCCATACGTGCGTGCCGGAACCCAGAAAGACGTTGCCGGTGATGGTCCCGCTGTTACTCACATTGCTGTCACGCGGACCGGCACTGGAGCCGCTTGCGACCAGATACGAAGGATTAATATTTTGAGCCTGCGCAGCAGCCCAGGTGGTCGGGGTCGTATCGATGACCAGCAGATCGCCCTTGATCGTTCCTGCGTTATCGAGACTGAGCCCGCTGGTGTCGATGACGGCGACGTTGTAGATGGTCCGCGTGTTCCCGTAGGAGGTAAACAATCCTCCGGTACTGCCCGAGATGGTACTGGTCCAACTGGTATTTTGGATCGTCCCGGTATTCGTAATAGTAGTATCGGCCCGACCATAATAGGCCGCGCTAAAACTCCCCTGTGCGTTCAGGTTACCGGCATTGTTGATGTTGACGGCGTTGATATTGTCATCGGTATAAATACCGGAAATCACAGCAATGGCTTTGGTGCTGGAACCGTCAGTTGCCGCGTACACCAGCTTGGAGCTGCTGAAACTCAATTGGTAATCGGTGGCCGGATTGGCGCTGATGTTGACCGATTGGGTGGCGTTGATATTGCCTGTCGCAGCATTGTTGACGGCAAACACGTTGACCTGACTGTCGCTCACCAACGCACTCAATCAGCCAGCTGCCTGCCCCACAGCCTTGATGCTCACTGTTCCGGCATTATTAACGGTCCAATTATTGACGCCGCTGCCAGCCAGCGATTCAGTATTCGAATAACTGGCAGTGATCAGACCTTTATTGGCAACAACCACACCACTGGTGGTATTGCTCAAGTTGGTTGTGCTGTCGAGGCTAATGATAACGGTAGCAGGATTCGGATTGTAGCCCGGCGTATTGGGATAATTTGCGGCAGGAAACGCAGGATTATTTGGTTTCATCGGATGGGCGTTTCCATCCAATTGTTGTGCTGCAATTTTTCGGCTAATGTCAGAGCTGATATAGATCTGACCTCTGATGATGGTATCGATGGCATCGACCAATTCCTCTGCCAGACTATTTTTTGCCAGATACCCTTTAGCACCGGCATTGAGTGCGTGGTAACAAAATGCTGCATTGTCGTGCATGGAAAGTACCAGCAACTTGGCTTTGGCATATCTGGAGACAATTTTCTTGATCGCCTCCATCCCGCCCAGCCCTGGCATGCTGAGGTCCATGACGCAGACATCGGGGAGGCATTCGCCGTAGAGTTGGTAGGCACGTTCTCCTGTTTCAGCCTCAGCAACCACGGAAAAGCGCGCGTCCTGCTCCAGCAAACGACGCACGCCAGCACGCACAAAAACGTGGTCATCCGTGAACATGATATGGATGGGAGTGCGCTCCGTCATAGCGCGCCTTTGCTGGGTATCCATGCCTGAATATGCGTTCCTTGTCCCGGCAGCGTGGTTAACAAAAACTCCCCGCCCAGTCCGGCAAAACGCTCGCGCATGCCTGCTAATCCCAGCCCTTCTACATTATTTTCTTCGAAGCCCTTGCCATCATCTGTGACACTGATCAACAGTCCCGGCTTGGTTCCTCGGAGTTGCCCGATCATCTGAATATGGACGCGACGCGCTGCCGCATGCCGGGAAATATTGGTCAGACACTCTTGCACCATTCTGTAGACAGTCACCTCGGCCGTCTCGTCGAAACCCTCTGGATCATAGTCAAGATGAAAGCTGCATTGCATCGTATGATGGCCTGATTTCCAGGTTTCGATCTGCTCCTCAAGCGCTGCGGCCAGGCCCATTTCATCGAGTATGCCGGGACGCAAGCGATGCCGCATTCCGGTGACTAAATCCATCAGGTGGCGCGACATTTTAGTAATGGCGACCGCACTGCCCAAGAGCTCGGGATATTTCTTTTCAGCGTGCTTGAGCACCACACTGGCATCCGTATGAATGGCGGTCAGACATTGCCCGAATTCATCATGCAAGTCACGGGCCAGACTTTTTCTCTCCGCCTCCTGCAAGGAAATCAATTGCTGGGACAACAAATGGTTGCGACTGATGCTCTGCTCCATGGTGTCCACCATGCGATTGAATTTTTCCGCGATGCGGGGGATAACTCCGGGAGGGCAAAGAAAGGCAGGCGCGCTTTCAAATTGCCGCGTTCGAGTTCATTGAGCGTGATTAATATCTTTTCCGTCGGTTTCAAAGCCTGACCTACGGCCCAGGCAATCATCAAGTTCAATGAGACGAAAAAAATACACGACAAAAAAAGTAAATCCATAATTTAATGCCAAATTTCTGCATATTCATACGTAGGGTCTGGCGTGAGCACCAATGCGCCGACGTCGAGTCCTTGATACTTTATCTGGCGTACATTGGGTTTCCACCCTGCCCCTTGGGTTCCCAATATTTGTTCAAACCATTTCGGCATTTCATTGTGAAGTTTAATGTCTGATTCGACTTGATTACTATCGATCTCATTGCCAAAGTTGTCATACAGCTCTATACGCAGGTGACGCATATGATTAAGCCGTTGCAACTCGAATGTGTGCTTGCCGATACTGCCGGGATTGAAGTTGTAATGCGTAAGGATGGCGGAATCGAAAATGTAGAGCGCGAGTTTTTCGGCAGATGCCACCTCTGCCCGGGCATTCTCTTTCGCATTACTAATCGCCTGAAGGGCTCCGGCCATCAGCATGACGAATAACACACCTGCAACGATCAGATTCAAACGCAATTTGAGGCTCAATGAGGTTTCCCAAATGAAATAGGCAGGGCCGTATTACGGCGGTTGAATGGGGGCGCAATTGGTGCTGCGGATTATCGCGTACGTACTTTTATGATGAACTAAAGACAACTCGCGGATACTAGCATGCAAAAAAGATTAGCTGCGAAGCATTTCAATGCTTGAAGTTTGTCTAGGGCGTGTTGATATTTGGAATTGGTAAAGCACCAAAAAGCCGTTCGGACTGAGTAGGCACAAAGTGCCGTATCCTTCGATACGCTTCGCTACTCAGGATGATCGGAAGAAGCGCCAACGCAAACATATACTTCGATACGCCCTGGGGGGGCGACTCAGTACGAACGGGTTTTCTTAGACTCAAATGTCAACACACCCTAGGTTGAAATATTAAAAAAGCGACGGCGTACTTCACCAGAGATGTTCTGTGAACTTGAGAAATTCGGTGTTTGAGTCAAGCGCTTTATGCGATGAGAGAGATGTTGGTGGAAAGTGCAAGTTTCGAACTTGCGACCCTCGCAGTGTGAGTGCGATGCTCTACCCCTGAGCTAACCTTCCATTTGGTACGTATGTGGCCCCGTTGACGACGAACAAAGAAGGGACCGGAAGAAACACAATTATCGCATGAATGATCCGGTCGCGCCTTTGCGTTATTGGGCTTATTGGCGTTTAGCCTCCAGCACGCCTTTCACCTCACGAATGACCGTTAAGGCTTTCTGCAATTGCGCCGTAGAGGCGATTTCGGCCGTGAAAGCCATGCGTGCATGGGCTTTCGCGCTTTGAGTGCTCACGCCAATGACGTTGATTTTTTCACGCAGGAAAACTTCTGAAATATCGCGCAACAATCCCTGACGGTCACTTGCCAGAACAAAGATATCGACCGGGTAGACGGTTTCAACTGCGGGTGCGCCCCAACTGGTTTGGATGACGCGTTCCGGTGCTTTGGCGCGCATTTCCGCAAAGTTTTTGCAGTTTTCCCGATGAATGGAGACGCCTTTGCCGCGTGTGACAAAGCCGACGATGGTGTCCGGCGGGGCTGGTTTGCAACATTTCGCCAGCTGCGTCATCAAGCCGTCTGTGCCGACGACTAACACCCCCGATTTAGCGCCGTGCTCTACGCTGGAAGCACGACTTTTGTGGGTGATGGCCGCCTCTTCTTGCTCAGCGTCGGTTGCTGTGGATTTGACGATGTCATCGTCGTGCAGTCCCTGCTCTACATGACGCAAACTGAATTCATCTTTGGCCAAGGCCAGCAATAATTCTTCCAGTTTGGCAAAACCCAGCTTGCGTGCTAACTCTTCCAGATTGACGGCGGTTTTTCCTTCGCGTTGCAAGGCTTTATCCAGCAACGCCCTGCCGGTCGATAAGGTTTCTTGCTGTTCAATGGCATTAAACCAGGCCCGTACTTTGGAGCGCGTGCGTGCACTCGTGGCATAACCGGGGGTCAGCCAGTCACGCGACGGACCGGCTGTCCCTGCGGCACCTTTGACGGTAATAATTTCAACGGTCTGGCCGTTTTTAAGCGCGGTGTTCAATGGCACCATGACGCCGTCCAGGCGCGCACCGCGACAACGGTGGCCGACATCCGTATGCAGGTGATACGCAAAATCGATGGGGGTAGCGCCATTGGGTAATTCGATCACGCGTGCTTGCGGGGTCAGGACATAAATATGGTCGTCCAGCGTGGCCGATTTTAATTTCTCCAGCCATTCGCGCCGACTTTCTTCCTGCTCGACAACGGCGTCTACCACTTCACTTTTCCAGGCCAGTAGTTGCCGTAACCAGGCGATTTTTTCATCGTATTTTTGTGCTGCGAAATGCGAGCCGCCGGCTTCTTTATAGCGCCAGTGTGCGGCGACGCCGTATTCGGCAAAGTGATGCATTTC
>NZ_JBRIIQ010000108.1:0-13133 GCF_052976905.1 Glaciimonas sp. GG7
TCTCCGACTCAGTAGTTCTATGCCGAGTACCACGGACAAGCACGAATCGATCCACACTCGCCGTGCGCGCCGTACCTGCACTACTAAAGAACGCCGATGCCCAAACGCTGGCCCGAGACGTACTGCGCGATGTCCGCGAATACGGTGGATCTCGGGTATTGGTCGAGCGCCGCAACGAATTGCTCGGCACCCTGGCCTGCCACACCGCCGTGCGCGCCAACCGCAACCTAAGTGTGCCGGAAATGAACGCCCTACTGCGCCAAATGGAAGCCACCGACCGCGCCGACCAATGCAATCACGGCCGCCCGACCTGGACCCAATTAGCGCTCTCGGACTTGGACAGACTTTTTTTGCGTGGGCAATAACAGCTGCATAACGACCGTATTGAGACAGCACACGCCAATCCGAAACAAACCTTACCCGCATGAACCAATGACGCACACCGCAACAACACTACCGCTAGTCATCGCCATCATGGGCCCCACCGCCTCCGGCAAAACCGCCGCGGCGCTAGAAATCGCCCGCCATATCCCGTCAGAAATCATCTCAGTCGATTCAGCGCTGGTCTATCGCGGCATGGATATCGGCACCGCCAAACCAACCGCCGCCGAACGCGCCGCTGCGCCGCACCACCTGATTGACATACTTGATCCCACGCAATCGTATTCAGCCATGCAATTTCGTGAAGACACGCTTCGGTTAATTACGCAAATCCACGCTCGCGGCAAACTAGCGCTCATGGTCGGCGGCACCATGCTGTACTTCAAAGCCCTGCGCGACGGCCTCGATACCCTCCCGCAAGCCGACCCGGCACTACGCGCACGGCTAGACGCCGAAGCCGCCCTGATCGGCGTACCCGGCATGCACGCCAAACTCGCGCACCTCGACCCCATCACCGCCGCACGCCTCAAACCCAACGACAGCCAACGCATCCAACGCGCCCTCGAAATCATCGAACTCAGCGGCCAGACCATGTCCTCGCTACTGACCAACAAACCGCCACCGCAACTCCCCTTCGACACATTACCAATCGCCCTGGAACCCTCAGACCGCAGCGTCCTGCATAGCCGCATCGCGCAACGCTTCGATCTGATGCTCCAAGATGGCGGCCTGATCGCCGAAGTCGAATCCCTGCGCGCACGCGGCGACCTGCATACAGGCCTGCCCTCGATGCGCTGCGTCGGCTATCGGCAAACCTGGGAATACCTCGACGGCGACTACGATTTCAACGAAATGCGAGAAAAAGGCATCGCCGCCACGCGTCAACTTGCCAAACGCCAACTCACGTGGCTACGCGCCATGCCGGAGCGGATTGTTATTGATTGTGTTGGAGATAGTGTCGCTGATACGGTGTTGGAGACGGTCATCAAAGCGCGGGATAAGCAATAACGCAACGAATGTGCAAATCTCACCAATACGGAGGCAATTCACTTGACAAGAATTAGCCCGATACTCCATAATCGTCGGCTTCTTTGGTGATATAGCTCAGTTGGTTAGAGCACAGCACTCATAATGCTGGGGTCGGTGGTTCAAGTCCACCTATCACCACCATGAACATGTTCTGAGTCATTTCAGGACGTACAAAAACCCGCTTTTAGCCTTGTGCTGATGCGGGTTTTTTGTTGTTTAACGCCCGTCTACATCTGAAATATCGAATCCGGCAACCAGAAAGTACGGGGGAAATGCCTTCGATTATTACGCTATATTCGTAACAGAGAATAGATTGTCAGAATCAAGGAAATAACCTCAAGTACGAGACCAAGCTCAGACCCATAACGCCTGACAAAACCAACCTCATTGGAAAATGAAATTGTCCCTGCTGGTAAAAGCCTATCCCTAGTGATAGATAAAAACATCACAAGTACCATAGTAAAGATCCATGCAAGCGCTACCGGCCTCGGTACTTGCTGCTCAACTCTGGGAAATAACCACATAACAATTGGAGTGAGCACAAATAAAAGACTAGCCGTGGTGAGTGGTGTAGATCTGAACCAGAAATACCAGACGCGACTAGCTCTGACGCCACCTCGTGCTACTTCAATCGCGTCAGCGCACCACACATCGGAATCTGACTCTGCTGTAACAGTTGGCACACTACTTAGTATTCCACCGCTGCGAATTACAATTTTTTATTTTCCTGGGCTATAACTAAGGAAAAATCTGTAACGCGACCACGAAGTAGTTTGTAGTCCATCAACTCTGCGAAGGAATCAAACTCAAGCTTCTCTGAGGGAAGAGATAGTTTTATTTTCGTAGAAAGTGGCTTTGACAAATCAAAAAGAGCCAACATTCTGTTCCATAACAATTCAAGTTCCCCCAACCCCAAATTAAATGCGGGTCGGCGCCGCTCTCGTTCGAGCCCTCTTTTCATCCCGACCTCCTGAAATTATTTTGCGGCTTCCGCCACCCCTAACCAATCAACGTATAAACATTTATCCAGACAAATCATATGTTACTAAAAACATAAATAATTATTTATTAACTTTGTTGAAATTAAGGTGATTTGACTGAATTTCAATAAATATGAAAAAGAGAAGCGAGAAAAGTAACGAGAAGCGTAAAGTTCCCAAAGCGCTGTACCCTACCGCATCAAAAATTCCACCAACCGCCGCAAACGCCCACCAGTGCGCGGCGGATACAACAAAAATGTCCCATTCATCCGACGTTGATGAAACACCCCTTTAAGATTACTAAACGTATCAAACCCCTCCTTGCCGTGATAACGCCCCATACCGCTATCTCCCACGCCACCGAACGGCAAATCGTTCTGCACCACTTGCATGATCACGTCATTCATAACGACGCCGCCTGATGTCGTCTGGCGTAAGACTTTTTCCTGCAGCAAACGGTCATTACTAAACAGATAGAGCACCAACGGGCGCGGATGGGAATTGACGTAATCGATGGCTTGTTCAACGTCGTCATAAAGCATCAATGGCAGCAACGGGCCGAATATTTCTTCCTGCATGATCAACATGCTGTCGGTGACATTACTGACGATAAGCGGCGTGAATTTGCGGCTTTCTTCGACGGGTATTTCACTGTGCAAGGGATGGATCACCGCTCCCTGGGCCTTGGCGTCGTCAATATAGCGCCGTAAGCGTTGTGCCTGTCTTTCATTGATGATGCAGGTGTAGTCAGGATTATCTTGCAGCGTGGGATAAAAGCGCGCCACGATCTGCTTTGCGATGGTTAAAAATTCTTGTTCCCGGCCTCTTGGAAGTAGCACATAGTCAGGTGCAATGCAGGTTTGTCCGGCATTGAGTAATTTGCCGAACATCATTTTTCTGATAGCAGATTCGAATGCGGCGTCATCCGCAATGATGGCGGGCGACTTACCGCCCAACTCCAGCGTCACTGGCGTCAGATTGGCCGCCGCCGCTTGCATGACCTGGCGACCAACGACTGTGGAGCCGGTAAATAGAAGATGATCGAACGGTAATGCGGCAAACAAGCGCCCGTCGCCTGTGAACACGGACACTTCCTCTGCCTTGAAAGTCCGCGCCACCATCTCAGCAAACAGAGCCCCAAATCGCGGCGTATCTTCTGACATTTTTATCATCACGCGATTACCTGCCGCCAACGCGCCAACGATGGGGGAGATTGCCAGATACAGCGGGTAGTTCCAAGGGACGACGATGCCGATAACGCCCAAGGGCTGCTTAACGATTTCTGCGCGGCCGGGGAAGCTGGTAAGGGAGACCGGGCGTCGTTCGGTTTTCATCCATTTGGGAAAGTGCTTGAGGGTGTGGCGTATCTCTTCAACGCAGGCGAGAATTTCAAACCCCAACGTTTCGTCCTTCGAGCGATGGCCGAAATCTTCGCAAATCGTATTTTCGATAGCAGACTTATTGTCCTTGATCATCGATAGCAGTCGCTGCAATCGATCTTTGCGCACGGCCTTGTCCGGAAAAGAATCGGCCAAATGTCTCGCGCGCTGGGTAACTAATATTTTCTCTGGCTCAGGAATGACAGCAGCTTCGAAAGTCTTCATGTGGGCGTTCATACATTTATTTTCTGTGACTAAGGTAATTTACGAAGAGACTGTTGCCTCCTCGCAAATGGAGATACATCGGACACGGATTGTTCACTACACCGCGTAATGAGCGCAATTGTGCTTTAGTGGAATAATCTGTGGATATTCATCGTGACGAAGGCTGTATCTGCTCGCCTGTAGTGGGATCTGTCCTCACTTCGCCATCAGGCAAAACCGTTATTGAAGAGCCGTCAATATACATCTCGACATTACCCTCCGCCTTATCAATACATTGCTGTAATAACGGTTGATTTTTATATTCTTGCCTGAGGATTCCCGTCCTGCCGATCCTGCTCGAAGCGCTAGGACCGAACGCAATAATCACTTTGCTTTTACCGGGTTCCATCCGGTCAAGCACTTCCGATAACAATTTTCCAGCCTCATCTATGCTCTCCTTTGTAGCCATAAGGGAGTTCAGATGCGATCCCACTATATGGCCCATCACCCTATCCTCGAATCGTCCTTTTTGAGCGTTCCATTTATTTAACACCACGAATGTAGAACAATCTTTCATATTCAAAGTCGACAAAATCTCGTTCCCTGTGACTATCCGCATTTGGCCAACGTTGACATTGACAGTTTGTTGTTGCTTTACCTGTCTTGCGCCTCCGCCTCGCAATCCGACATCCCTGTGCTCCCCCCATAGGCCGTCCTTGTACCGCATCGGCTGACCTGGAGCGCCAGGGCGATCCGACCTTAACAGCCGATAGGTTCCATTGTCCGCATCCCATGTAACACGAACCATCTGTCCTTTGTACTCAATGTACTCAAGCGCGCGATTGACGATAATCCCACGCTCGTTTTCAGCTGTATCTCCCTCAAGTACGACGGCCTCATATTCGGGAGGCAATGTTTCTTGCCAGTCTCCCGTGACGGCGTTGCGCGTTACCGGAATACGCGCATCATCAGGAGAATTCTCATTGAAAATTTCCCACTTGGCAGGCGTCTGATCGGGTGCTTTATCAGATTGCCCGAGAGGAGCCTCCTCAGCGGGCGCTACACGAAAGTACTGTCTTTTCAACTCAACATATTTCTTGTCGTTTATTTCGATCAATCCGTCAGGGCTTAACGCAGGACGCCGCTCAGTATGATGAACGGCATATTTTTCTAGTGTCGGCACCCATTCTTTGCTTGGTATATCAAGGCGGACCGGAATACCTGGCCCATTGTCTTTGTTGAATATTTCATAGCTGCCACCAGGCTGGGTACGTACGTTATAAAACGTTTTCTTGATGCGGATGCTGGATGCAATTTTCATATACAGACCATCCTTGTTCGCCTTACCGAATGGCCCTCGAGATCGCCCAGCGTAGCCAGGCGACCGAAGCTTTGCATTGCCCATACCTCTGAAATTGCCAGCACCTAATGCAGCATCGTTCATTGTATCTAATGACGGTTGCTTATCCTCAGCAACCGTCCCTGCAAGATCAAAAACAGTTCCGGCACTTTGCCTCGCCATGTTCGCCGGATCCGGTATCAAGTTGGCCGCCATATCAAACCCCGCGCCAACTTTCTGAATCGCGGCGATTTCCTCTGCAGGAGTGCCTTCATCGTGGGTCCAATGCCAAAGATTTGCTACCGACTCTGCAAACTTGGTGAAAGGTTTCTTTAGGGACTCGCCCGTCATACGCAAAAATCCCCCAACCGTATATTCCGTTTGGATTTTTGGTTTGACATCGATAGCCACTATCCGCGGACCATTATCTTGAGTGACGACTGGCGTTGCTTGTGGCGGAAGGATGAGAACTTTTCGCCTCACGCGCGGCTTCGTGAGAGGCTTGGGTTGAGGCAAATGACGTAGGTTGTAGCGCTTATTCTTATTGCCTGAACGATAAATACCGTTATGTACCATCATCCCGGATACCGATGGCACGTAGGGCTTGACCGTATGGTTCAAATTATTCGGTGCGTATTGCTCAACACTTTCGACCAACTGATTACTGGCACTGGTCAAATTAAGAACGAAATGGTTGGGAATTCTTTCTGACCCATGTAAAACGTCGCCTGGACACAGGCTTGCATTCGATAAAAAGGTAAAAGCTAATGATGTCGATGGTGCATGCGGCATTCAATCCTCCAAAAAAAATTTCTGTGACCAAGTATAGAAATACAAGATTCCCTTTTATTTTATGAATGAACGATAAAAGTAAAGGTCAGCGCTTTGATTTTTTCGCGACAAATATTGTTATTCCAAAATGCTATAATCGCGCCCTTGTTCCAGTGTCGGTGCATCATCTCAAACGGCCTAGATAAGTTACATTTATTTTTCTTTAAGCAATATCCAAGAGGCAACATTGCCCCGGTGCATCCTCAACCTTGATGCGCGTACCAACTCAAAACTTAACAGGCGTTAGCGGGTGTTCCCTACACAATCGTAACCATGCAACGGAGTTTCTATGCAAGCAACGATGCACCAAAGACGCTGGTTGATTACCCTGATCGGGCTAATGGGGCTATCAATGGCAATCTTGTCATTATCTGCACACGCGATTGACCGTAGCTTTCCGCCCGCTACCCTGCGTGGCAACATGACGATTACCGCCTATCCTACGATCGTCATGGACCAAACTAAGATACAACTTTCGCCCGGTTCGCGGATTTGGGGGCAGAATCATTTAACGCAGATTCCCGTATCACTGGGTAGCAGCAGTTATTTGGTCAATTACACGAAAAATGTGCAAGGCGACGTAGATCGGGTCTGGATATTGACGCCAGACGAAGCAAAGCAGCCAATAGAGAATCAACGCAGTAATCTGAAATGGTAGTCATGGAAAAAACGCTCCAAAAGAAAATCTTTATCAAAACCTTCGGCTGTCAGATGAACGAGTACGACTCGGACAAAATGGCCGATGTCCTCAATGCGTCCGACGGCTTGATCAAAACCGACAACCCGGAAGACGCCGATGTGATTCTGCTCAACACTTGCTCGGTGCGTGAAAAAGCGCAAGAAAAAGTCTTTTCCGATCTGGGACGTCTGCGCGAACTGAAATTCAAAAATCCTAATTTGTTGATTGGCGTGGGCGGTTGCGTAGCCTCGCAAGAAGGCGCGGCCATCGTCAAACGTGCGCCCTACGTCGATATCGTGTTTGGACCACAAACCCTGCATCGCTTGCCAGCGATGATCAAGCAGCGCCGCATGACCGGCAATCCGCAAGTTGACATCAGCTTCCCGGAAATCGAAAAGTTCGATCACATGCCGCCGGCCAAAGTCGACGGTGCCACCGCGTTCGTCTCCATCATGGAAGGCTGCAGCAAATATTGCAGCTACTGCGTCGTCCCCTACACCCGGGGCGAAGAAGTCTCGCGCCGGTTTGAGGATGTGCTCACCGAAGTGGCCGGACTGGCCGCACAAGGCGTCAAAGAAATCAGCCTGCTCGGGCAAAATGTGAACGCCTTCCGTGGCGTCATGGCCGACGGCGAGATTGCCGACTTTGCCTTACTGATCGAATTCATCGCCGAGATTCCCGGCATCGAGCGCATACGCTTTATCACCAGCCATCCCAAAGAATTCACCCAGCGCCTCATCGACACCTACGCCAAAGTACCCAAGCTGGTCGATCATTTGTACCTCCCCGCCCAGCATGGCTCGGACCGGATTCTGGCGGCAATGAAGCGTGGTTACACCGTGCTTGAATACAAATCGGTGATCCGCCGTCTGCGCAAGGTCCGTCCGAATATTTGTATTTCCAGCGACTTCATCGTCGGCTTCCCCGGCGAGACCGACGAAGATTTCGATGCTCTGATGAAATTGATCAATGAGATCGGTTACGACAACAGTTTCAGTTTTATTTTTAGCCCGCGCCCCGGCACCCCGGCCGCCAGTCTTGAGGACGACACGCCAGACGACGTCAAACTCAAACGTCTGCAACATTTGCAAGCGGTCATCAAAGACAACACCATACGCATCAGCGAAGAAATGATCGGCACTGTGCAGAGGATATTGGTTGACGGCCCGTCCAAAAAAGACCCCAATGAGTTGCAAGGCCGCTCTGAAAACAACCGGGTAGTGAACTTTGATGGTGGACCGAATAGTGCACGCCTGATCGGACAATTGATTGACGTCACCATCACCGAAAGCTATAAGTATTCTTTACGTGGTGAAATGTTAATTGTCGGATAAATTGCCGCCAATATTGACGGCCCCGACGGCAAATCCGCCATTGCAGACCATTTTTTGCCCTATTTTTTCCCTATTCTTAATACCAAAACTGCTTGAAGACCAAAATTAAAACGCCAACACAACCACACTATTTCATTCCCGAGCCGCAGGACAATACCCGGCTGGCGCACCTGTGCGGGCCGCTTGATGAAAATCTCCGGCAAATTTCTGCTGCACTAGACGTCACCCTGTTCCGACGCGGCGAAAAATTTATCGCCTCCGGCACCAACGCCGAGCGCGCAGTGGCGATACTGGAACAGTTCTATGTACTGGCGCATCGCGTCATTTCAGTCGATGAAATTCAGTTAGCGTTAGTTGAGCAACGCGCCAATCAGGCCCATCAACAAGCCGCCCCCGGGACCCCGGTCAGCCTTACGATGGGCAACAACTACGCATCAACCGACATCATCCGCAGCGAAATCGAAAACCCCGTCCTAAAAACCCGCCGAGCCGATCTGCGTGGACGCACACCGCATCAAATGGAATATATCCGGGCGATTCTGGAGCACGACGTCACACTCGGCATCGGCCCGGCAGGCACCGGCAAAACCTATCTGGCCGTCGCCTGCGCCGTCGATGCGCTCGAACGCGACGCCGTCAAACGCATCGTACTGACTCGCCCTGCGGTCGAAGCTGGCGAACGGCTGGGCTTTTTGCCCGGCGATCTGGCACAAAAAGTTGATCCATATTTGCGCCCGCTATATGACGCTTTGTATGATTTATTAGGTTTTGATCGCACCCAGAAAATGTTCGAGAAGCAAGCAATTGAAATCGCCCCGCTCGCCTACATGCGTGGCCGCACCTTAAACCATGCGTTCATTATTCTCGATGAGGCACAAAACACCACGCCAGAACAAATGAAGATGTTTCTGACCCGGATTGGTTTCGGCAGCAAAGCCGTCGTCACCGGCGACGTCACCCAAATCGATTTGCAACGCGGCCAGAAAAGCGGCCTGATCGACGCCATGAACATCATGAAAGACGTGCGCGGCATCGCCTTCACCCGTTTTAACAGTACCGACGTAGTCCGCCATCCCTTAGTCGCGCGCATCGTCGACGCCTATGAAGCAGCGCAATTGGCAGCGCCCGTGCCTTCCACGCATGGCGTGATTGATCCGCACACAGTCCACGCGCCTGCGCCGGTCAAATCCATCAAACTCCCCAAACCGATCGAAACAGGCATCACCAAACGAGCTCGCAGCCGCAATGTCGCAAAAAAATAAACCCGCCTCGCACAAACTTTCCTTATCGGTCCAATACCCCGATCCGCGCCTCAAAGAAATCCTCACCCGTACAGCCATCCGGCGTTGGGTTAAAGCTGCGTTATTAGCACCAGCAGCGCTGACCATTCGTTTTGTCGACGAAGAAGAAGGCCGCACCCTCAACCGCGATTATCGCGGCAAGGATTACGCCACCAATGTGCTCACCTTCGCCTACACCGAAGATGAAGACGCTGAGACCACCGAAGCCGACATCATTCTCTGCACCGACGTGCTACAGCGCGAAGCCGCCGAGCAACATAAATCGGTTGAAGAACACGCAGCGCATTTGGTGGTGCATGGCGTGTTGCACGCACAAGGCTACGATCATGAAAATGAGGAGGAGGCCACCGAGATGGAAAGTCTGGAAATTGAAATTCTGACAGCATTAGGATGGCCGAATCCTTACACCGAGGAAGATTAATAAATACAGTAAGCTGCTTTGCATTACGGCAATCCCCCTCCCCATCACATCCCCCGAAAAATCTGACGATGAGGTCGCGCTTACGAGCGCCACGTTATCGGCATAGTCACCATAGTCACGCCAATCAAATTCCCTCGCCTTATTCTCAAACAATAATGTTTTAAATTAAGCAACATTTACCATGCTTTTTTACGAAAAAGTACTAGCATGAGAATTATCTGTAAGGAATCGCTCGGCCCAACGACTATGGCGTATTCAAGTATTTTGGGCGCGTCGATTGAAGACCTTAAAACACCTCACCGTTACGCATAATCAACTCACCTTCTTTGCTGCAGGGAGATAGAAATGCACAATTCACAGGCCAAAAAGCCCGTAATCCATCCTGTCTGGTTACGCCTGACGCATTGGCTCAATGCGCTTGCTGTCATCGTGATGATATTGAGCGGTTGGCGTATTTATAATGCGTCCCCGATCTTCCCCTTCCACTTTCCCAACGACTGGACGCTAGGCGGTTGGCTGGGCGGTGCATTGCAATGGCATTTTGCGGCGATGTGGCTGCTGTTTTTTAACGGCTTGCTGTATCTGCTGATGAATACCGCCACCGGACGTCTATGGAAGAAATTCTTCCCTCTGTCTCCATTAGCCGTGCTGCGAGACATGAAAAAAGCCCTCACCGGTAAGCTCCAACACGATGCGCTCGACAAATATAACGCTGTACAAAAGCTAGCCTATCTCTCAGTCATTCTCGATCTGATTCTGCTGGTGCTATCCGGTCTGGCGATCTGGAAATCGGTGCAGTTTCCGCTGCTGCGTGAACTCATGGGCGGCTATGACAATGCCCGTATCGTCCACTTTTGCGCGATGAGCTTTTTAGTCTTGTTTATCGTAGTCCACATCATCATGGTAGCTCTGGTGCCGCGCACCTTGATAGCCATGCTGCGTGGGCGCTGAGGAGATCGATCATGTTTAAAAAATCCCTGCATCTTCGTCCCGCCCTCCAACTCGATACCGAATCGATCTTAAAGGATGCCCGCCAGGAATTAACAATGCCGTCGCGCCGTCTGTTTGGCAAGCGTGCGCTTACGCTAGGTGGCCTGACGCTGCTCACCGGCTGCAATATCACCGATGAAGCATCGGTGAACCGAATGCTGGAGCGCATCTCGCGCATGAATGACGGCGTGCAAGCGTGGTTGTTCGATCCCAACAAACTCGCACCGACGTATCCGGCCTCAATGATCACGCGGCCTTTTCCGTTCAATGCCTTTTATGGAGAAGATGAAGTACCTGAAATTGATGGAGCCGATTACCAGCTAGAAGTCGGCGGACTGGTCAGCAATAAACGTGCGTGGACTCTCGATGCATTGCACCGCCTGCCCCAAAACGAGCAGATTACTCGCCATATTTGCGTCGAAGGCTGGAGTGCGATCGGTCGTTGGGGTGGCGTGCCGTTTGCATATTTTTTAAAACACATTGGCGCTGATCTGAGTGCTAAATATGTCGATTTTCAATGCGGCGACGATTACCACACCAGCATCGACATGCCGACCGCACTGCATCCACAAACCCAGCTCACGCTCACCTACGATGGTGAAATATTGCCGCCGAAATATGGCTTCCCGATGAAGCTGCGCATGCCAACCAAACTCGGCTATAAAAATCCGAAACATATTGTTTCAATCACGGTAACCAACACTTACCCCGGTGGTTATTGGGAGGATCAGGGGTACAACTGGTTTGGCGGATCATAGATTTCGGCAACCACTGATGGTGACGGCACTTTTGCCATTTTATTTTTATATGGAGATTTACATGAAAAAGACCTTATCAACACTTTTGATGGCTGGTTTGATGTTGGCAGCTACCGGTGCATATGCACAAGACGCTATGAAGCCTGATGCAATGGGTAAAGACACGATGGCAAAAGATAGCGGAATGACCAAAGACGCCATGGGTAAAGATTCGATGGCAAAAAAAGCACCAAAAATGCACAAAAAATCGGCGATGAAAAAAGATGCAATGGGTAAAGATGAAATGAGTAAAGATGGCATGGCAAAAGATGAAATGAAGAAATAATTGCATTAATAATAACAATCATGGCAATGTGGTCACCGCATTGCCATTTTTCTTGGCAGCTTGCTCAGCCGCCACAATTGCCCAGCGCCATCATTCGACCAAAAACAATCTTCCACACAGTCGTTTCGTCGTCCTGTCACATATTTGTTGTATCCTATTGCATTCGAAATAACGTAAATCCAAGGCTAACGCCATATGCCCGAGCACTCTAGTAGCGTCAAATCCTTTGACGCTAAACCCCACAGGTCACTGTTTGAACGCCTGACCGCCCTCATTTCCCCCGAGCCTGAAAACCGCGCCGAGCTACTTGATGTACTGCAAGACGCGCATGAACGTAACCTGATCGACGCCGATGCCTTATCGATGATCGAAGGGGTATTTCAAGTCTCCGATCTCTCCACGCGCGACATCATGGTGCCGCGCTCGCAAATGGATATGATCGATATCACCAAGCCGATTGAAGAATGGATGCCCGAGGTACTCAAGACCGCGCATTCCCGCTTTCCTGCCGTAGATGGCGATCGCGACAAAGTCATCGGTGTGCTGCTGGCTAAGGATTTGCTGCGCTACTACGCTGAAGATTCGTTCGATGTGCGCGATATGTTGCGCCCGGCCATCTTTATTCCAGAATCCAAACGCCTCAACGTGCTACTGCGCGACTTCCGCGCCAATCGAAATCACATGGCTATTGTGGTTGATGAATACGGCGGTGTTGCCGGGCTCATTACGATTGAAGACGTGCTGGAGCAAATCGTTGGCGACATTGAAGACGAATACGATTTTGACGAAGAAGAAGACAACATTCTCGTCATTCGCGACGGAGCCAATGGTGCACGTTGGCGGGTCAAGGCTTTGACCGAAATTGCCCAGTTCAATGAAGTGCTCGATACCCGTTTTTCTGATGATGACGTGGACACCATCGGGGGATTGATTGCCAATCACTTGGGGCGCGTGCCACGCAAGGGGGATGAGTTTGTATTTGATCATGTGCGGTTTGAGGTTTTGCGTGCTGATCCGCGGCAGGTGCATGTGTTGTTGGTGGAGAAGGTTCAAGGGGATTTGGCTGATCAGGAGTAGTTGGTTCGGTTGTTGGTTAATGACACGGGTTGTGCTCCGTGGAGGCTAGCCGGGGGCGGCCCGACAGCCGGTCACTTTCTTTTGCTTCGCCAAAAGAAAGTAACC
>NZ_JBRIIQ010000109.1:0-13012 GCF_052976905.1 Glaciimonas sp. GG7
TGCGGAGCATTGCGAATTGATCAAAGTGACAGTCGAGCATGCTGCGAAGCGGATACCAATCATTGCCGGTACTGGCGGAAATTCAACTACTGAGGCCATCAGCTTAACGCGCTACGCCAAAGAAGTTGGTGCGGATGCCTCGTTACAAGTAGTCCCTTATTACAATAAGCCAACGCAAGAAGGCATGTATCAGCATTTTAAAAAGATTGCAGAATCAGTTGATTTACCAATGATTCTATATAACGTACCGGGTCGTACGGTTGCTGATATGAGTAACGAAACGATTTTACGTTTAGCGCAAGTGCCTGGCATTATTGGCGTCAAGGATGCGACCGGTAATATTGCGCGTGCTATCGATCTATTGCGTTTAGCACCAGCAGATTTTGCGGTATATTCCGGCGATGACGCCACCGCGATGGCACTCATGTTTTGCGGCGGTAAAGGTAATATTTCCGTTACCGCCAATATTGCTCCGCGTGACATGCATTTATTATGTATGGCGGCAATTGACGGTGACGTTACTGAGGCAGTCAAAATCAATAACAAATTGCTCCCATTGCATACGCAATTGTTCATAGAGCCCAATCCAGTACCTGCAAAATGGGCATTGTTCGAAATGGGCATGATACCGTCCGGCTTACGTTTGCCTCTGGTGCCACTATCGCCCGAATGTCACGCCCCGGTCCGTGCCGCACTGCACGAATCGAGTGTTTTAAAATAAGCTGCGCTGACAGGCGTTTTCTCTAGAATTTTTCTCGTTTCACTCATTCCGTATTCACATGACTATTCGCAAGAACATTCCATCGACTTCACGCAGTCTCATTCAACGCAATCTTATTTTCACACTCGCATTGATCAGCTTGGCAGGTTGTAGCTCGCTTAATTCGATGCTGGAACCAGATCGCATCGATTACAAAAGTGCTGATAAGGTCAAGACGCCAAAACTGGATATTCCACCTGATCTTACCCAATTGCAGCGAGAAAATCGCTACGCTATTCCTGAGTCAAATCAAGGAACTGCGACTGCATCTGGCTATAACTTGCAACAGGGTATTAAGCCGGTAACAAACGAAGTGGTCGTGGCCCCGAATGGTGCCCCGGACATGCATATCGAACGTGATGGCTCCCAACGCTGGTTGGTGATTCAAGCCACGCCTGAAACGTTGTGGCCCAAAATCAAGGACTTTTGGCAAGATTCAGGTTTCCTTATCAATATCGAAAATGCTGATACTGGCGTAATGGAAACCGACTGGGCTGAAAATCGCGCAAAAATCCCGCAAGATTTTGTCCGCAATACACTGGGTAAAGTATTCGATTCGTTATACGCAACCGGTGAGCGCGATAAGTTCCGTACACGACTTGAGCGTGGGCCAAATGGCACAACTGAAGTCTATATCAGTCATCGCGGCGCAGAAGAAGTGCTGACCGGCGCATCAAAAGAGACCAGTATCTGGACTGCGCGTCCTGAAGACCCTCAGTTGGAGGCCGAATTTTTATCGAAGCTGATGTCACGTCTCGGAGCCGATCAAGTTAAAGCTAAGGCGGCGATCGCTAACGCACCATCCTTGCAAGCACGCTCTAAACTTATTCAGGGAGCTGCCGGTGGAAGCTACGTTGAGGTTGACGAGAGTGTCGACCGCGCATGGCGACGCGTAGGCTTGGCGCTTGATCGGGTTGGCTTCACTGTGGAAGACCGCGATCGTACGCAAGGTGTGTATTTTGTACGGTATGTTGATCAAAGTCAGGATGCTAAAGACAAAAAATCTGAAGGATTCTTTGCCAAAATGTTTACCAGCTCAAAGAAAGACGACAAAACTGCAGCGCGCTATCGTGTAGTGGTGAAAGCTTCTGGTGCAGCTAGTCAGGTATTAGTGCAGAATAACCAAGGCCAACCGGAAACGTCAAAAGCGGCAGACAACATCCTCACTTTGATAAACGAGCAACTTAAGTAATATTCGGTTAGTTTTGTAGTTACTCTCATCTATTGATGCACGGTAACTACATTCAATTTATCTCTACTTATTTTAGAGCCACAGTCACACCGTCATGGTGGGCTGTGGCTTTGGCATTATAGAGATATAAATGGAGACCCAATGTCGTATCGACAGATGTGTGGCCGAAAGGCGCGCAAATCGGACGGCGAAGCCACTGCCTCCCTTATTGATAAAGCGCATTCGCCTTGCGAATGAACAGGTCCGAAAGTTTTTCGGAGGAGGGTGTCAGTGGAATGCCTGAGCGCGTAATGAGTACTACATCTGGCGCAGGAAAATCGTTGGTTAGTCTAATCGGTGAAATAAGTTCATTAATCACCGCTGCCTCGGCCCACTGTTGCGGGACCAGCGCGACCGCGTTTGTGTGGAGTATAAGTACCAGCATGCACATTTGCGAGTCGAGCCGGGTGATCCGGGTCGGCGCTTCCAGACCGTGCGACTGAAACAGTTCTTCCATATCTTGCTCCGGACGCTGCCGGATTCCTCCGCATACCCAAGTAGCATCCTGTAAATCCTGCAGGGTTTTGGCATGCATCAACGGATGCCCCTTGCGGGCAAACACAAAGCGTCGGTTATGAAACAACAGGTTGCGCTGAAAGGGACGGTGCACTGTATCACCGACCAGTCCGTTGATGTAACAATCAAGACGACCATCACGCAATAATGGCTCAGTAGTGGGAAAAGTTGCTTCCATTAGATGTAGTTTCACCTTCGGATAGCGTTTTGTGAAGGTTTTAAATACCGCAGGCAGCAAGGTCAGGATCGGCAGACATGGCGACAACCATTTGTGACCGAACTGCATGCGCTTGAGTTTGGCGATGAGGAGTTTGAGGTGTTCGATTTCGATACCGCGCGTGGAAAGTTCTTCACGCAACTGCGCCAGCGTGTCCCCTTGCGAAGTAAGGGCGACGTCACGATTCACGATCATGGCCTTCAAAGTCGCGCACCACAGAATTTTAAGGATATCTCCACGCCGTCCCCGGAAGAAGAAGACATGGCCGCTGAACGGATCTTCGGCCAATGCTGTCTGTACCTTGGCTGCCAAGCCATTAAAGCCACAGCGCATATCGGTCACGCCCGCTGCCATCCAGATGCGTGTGCCTGCCGGCAGGCCAATCATGCGAGCAACCGTTCCAGAACAATGACAAGCATGCCAGGATCGACGACGCCTTCGAGTCGGAGCCGGGCTTTGCCTACTTCCAGAACAATGACCCCGGGGGAAACAGCGGTGTTGGTAAAGACCGGTTCTGCACCGACTGGCAGCGGATCGCTGAGCACAACTGGCAATAACTTACTTTGCTGTCCCGAGGCAGTTTTAAGGGCTCCCACCTGAAATAGCTTGCGCCATGCAAAAACCTGATTGGCATTAACGTCATGCGCACGCGCTACCCGCGATACCGATGCGCCGGGCACCAGCGATTGTTTGACGCCCCTGCGTTTGAAATCGATTGAGTGCTGGCGATAGGTGCCGCACTTTGCCCGAGAACCCGTCTCAATAGTTGTATCCATATTTGAATTTGTGGGCACAATCAATTTGTGACCTCCTATTCAATCATGCGGATATTGCGCCTTTAGCGGTAGAGGGTACTGGGAGAACGCTTACCTTTAAGTTGTGTCACCAATGTTCTTAAATATAATCAATAAACTTGGTACTTGTCTTATTTGTAAATGCAATAAGTTCGGCTGGGCACATATTTAAGCCGCACAAAATAAAGATGAATATTGGCGTATTTATTGCGCGACAGAAAGTCGGGTGTGGTTCTTTTTAAATCGAGTTAAGTTTGAGAATATAAGAGTATATTTTTTGATAACTTTATTGCTACAAAAAAGCCGACCAAACGATCGGCTTTTTTTAAGCAACCAAAAATTACTTGGATGCAGCAGCGTCAGCAGCAGCTGGAGCGGCAGGAGCAGCAGCATCGGCGGCTGGAGCAGCAGCGGCTGGAGCAGCGGCATCAGCGGCTGGAGCAGCAGGAGCAGCTTCAGCAGCAGGAGCAGTCATTGAGGCAGGAGCGTCAGCAGCAGGCGCAGGAGCTTCGTCTTTTTTACCGCAAGCAGCCAAAGCCAGAGCTAACAGGGATGCGATCAATAGTGCTTTTTTCATGGGTATTCCTTCAGTAGAAATCAAAAATTTTTGCGATGAATAATTACCGGTAATTATCGCTCTAAGGATGTTTTCGTAGTGCTTTGTACTTAAATTGCACATTGCCATACAACAAAAACTTTCCAGCTGCGAATTATAGCGGACTTTGTAAGCTATAACATAGCCGGTTTGCTTTTTAATAAGGATTTGTATTGGCGCAACAGCGATTAAATTTCCATTCGGCAATACGACTAATGTTTGCCTTATTGCGGTACAAAATCGATTTTGCTATTTATTTCCATCCAAAAATATAGTCGCACTGACCATCAAAAATCACCCTAACGTAATCCATCCATCCTCATACCAGGTATAGAGCGCCTCAAGCACATCGGTGGAAACCACGCTGGCGGCAGCGCCGTCCAGTCGGCGTTGATCGGCCAGTGCGCACAGCGATACTTTATCATCCCGTCCGGCTGCAAATGATTCGCCATTAATAAAAACATGCTTGCCGCGATAGAGCATTTGAGTCTTGCGCGACAAGCTTACGCCACGCTTGGCTATGGTGGCGGTGAAACGCGCCAGTGTCATCGGTTTGGCTGGAGACGCAAAAAATACGGTGGCTTTCGGCTCAGACAAATGCTGGCCAACAAAGATGGCGACATCATCATCAGTAAAACGTACTTTATTAAGCGCCTCTGATATCTGCGAGAGCATGTCTCGGCCAATTTCTGCCGGATGTTTGGTCGGCGTCAATGCTGCATCGGCGTAACGACCGGGCAGGTCAATTGAATCGGCCATAAACTGCAAAAAGGCTTCGCCCAACTCCTGAAATGCTGGTGCGCGAAAGCCGATTGAGTACGTCATGCACTCACCGATAGCCGTACCTTCGTGCGCGTATTGGGGGGGCAGATAAAGCATGTCGCCCGGCTCGAGTACAAATTCTTGCTCCGGCGTGAAATTTTTCAGGATTTTTAATGCGCTACCTTCAACTAGCGTCAAGTCTTGTACGGTACCGATTTTCCAGCGACGCTGACCGTGTGCTTGCAATAGAAATACATCGTAGGAATCAACATGTGGGCCTACGCCGCCAGTGTCTGTTGCATAGCTGATCATCAAATCATCAAGCCGGGTATCGGGAATAAACCGAAACTGTCTCAGCAATGCATCGGCCGCATCGTCATGCAAATTGACTCCTTGCACGAGCAAGGTCCAATCTTTTTTCGTCACGGGTGGCAATGTTGCAACGGGGCCATTTTCGACTTTCCAGTCTTGCTTGAAATGGGTGACTAAACGCGACTCGACATCATCCCTGGATGCCATGTCAAACAATGCATCTGCGCTCAACACGGGGGTAAATCCGGGGATGGCCTGACGGATCAGCAAGGGTTTTTTATGCCAGTAATCGCGCAAAAATTGCGCAGGCGAAAGGCCGCCTAATAAAGTGAAATTTTTCATAGTCCGCATTATATCGGGCTATCCCTGTCTATCCTTTATGCATATTTAATTTATGCCTTTGGAACAATTTTTATGTCGCGACGACGCGTATAATCTGACCGCATATTTAATGAAAGGAATGATCATGAAGATTGCCAAAAATACGGTAGTAACTGTGCATTACAAGCTGTCAGACGCTCAAGGCAACTTGATCGAAGAAAGTCGCGACCCGATGGTGTATTTGCACGGTGGTTATGAAGGCACATTGCCTAAAATTGAAGAAGCGCTGGATGGCAAAGAGGTTGGCTATACCACTGAGTTGCAAGTCGAGCCGGATGACGCTTTTGGCGAATACGACTCAAATCTGGTGAAAATCGAAGCCCGCGGCCGCCTGCCGACTCCGTTAGAAGTTGGCATGCAGTTTGAAGGTACGCCAGACGGTGAGGATGATGACGAGCAAGAGTTGATTTTCACCGTCACCGACATCGCAGATGACAAAGTAGTGCTCGATGGCAATCATCCATTGGCCGGTATTGCATTGCGCTTCAACCTGACGGTGGGTGAAGTACGGGTAGCAACGGAGGAAGAAATCGTGCATCAGCACGTACACGGTGCACATGGTCATCATCACGATGATATGGACGATGATTCGGTTGATGAGTTTCGCAGCCATCCGCTGCACTAAGCAGAGCTTGTAAGTTCACTGTATTTTGGTCTATGGCAGAAGTTAGGCCAAACGGAAATACAGAGCGAAAAAAAGCCGGGAATAATGATTAAAAACATTGCTCTCGGCTTTTTTACGTCTACATAAATGGACTTAAGTCTGAGCTATCATCCGTTCAGACCGCTGCGGTCGCGATCCGTGCCACGCCATGACAAAAAACAAGACCGACAATACGCACGATCCTACCAACAGAATAAAGCCACCATCCCAACCCCAGTGGTCTACCGTTGTGCCTAATATTGCGCTTGCCGCTACAGAGCCACCCAGATAACCAAACAAGCCAGTGAAGCCAGCAGCGGTACCGGCCGCTTTTTTTGGTGCCAATTCCAGCGCGTACAAACCAATGAGCATGACCGGACCATAAATCAAAAAGCCGATAGCGCATAATGCCGCGATATCTACACCGGGATTGCCAGCCGGGTTGAGCCAATACACCAAGGTAGCGAGCGTGACCCAAACCATAAAGACGATGCCTGTTAAGGCCCGATTGCCTTTAAATAGTTTGTCCGACATCCAGCCGCATAACAACGTACCGGGAATACCCGCCCATTCGTACATAAAATAGGCCCAGGATGATTTGTCGATGCTGAAATGTTTGACTTCGCGTAAATAGGTCGGTGCCCAATCGAGCACGCCATAGCGCAACAGATACACAAATACGTTGGCAAACGCGATGTACCACAATAATTTATTGTTTAATACATGACGAAATAATATCTCTTTGGTAGTCAGCTCTTCCTCTTTAGACTTGTCATAACCTTCGGGATAGTCGTTTTTATATTCCTCCACCGGCGGCAGTCCGCAAGACTGCGGGGTGTCACGCATCATGAAAAACGCAACCATGGCGAATGCCACCGCCACCGCTGCGGGGACATAAAAAGCTGAGCGCCAGTCATTGAACCAACCCATGCCGAGAATGAATAAGGGACCGATCAGCCCGCCGCCAACATTGTGTGCAATATTCCATACCGAAACAACGGCACCGCGTTCTTTCTGAGACCACCAATGCACCATCGTGCGACCAGATGGCGGCCACCCCATGCCTTGCACCCAGCCATTGATAAACAGCAAACAAAACATAATGGTGACGCTCGATGTGGCCCAATGGCTAAAACCCATCAGGAACATCACCGCAGCGGAAACAAGCAAGCCAAAGGGTAAAAAAATCCGTGGATTGGAGCGGTCCGAGATCATTCCCATGAGAAATTTCGACAAACCATAAGCAATAGCCACTCCCGACATGGCGAATCCTAGCTGGCCGCGGGTGAAACCTTGCTCAATTAAGGCAGGCATGGCGAGCGAAAAATTCTTGCGCACCAGGTAGTAACCGGCATAACCCAAAAAAATGCCCATAAAAATCTGCCATCGCAGACGGCGATAAGTGGGGTCTATTTTTTCTTTGGATAATAATGTTTGATGGAGCGCTGGACGAAAAATATTCAACATTGGTTGCTTGTTTCCGAGATGGGTTACAGCGGGTGGGGAACTGCGCAAATATCAGTGGGGATAGGCAAATCGCAGGAGGCAAGCCATGCATCGGCAAGTCTCTGGAGTCAACTGAATTGTTTGCACAAGGCAAGAAAACGTTCATTTTAGAACAGTTTCTCTGTGGAAATATAGCGTTATTCGCTGATAAATGTTCGTTTTCGAACATTTATCTCACCACGCAAGTTCTTCCATCATTACTTAATTGTGTTTTTGTTATTGTCCAAAATAAATAAGTTCGAGTTACGCTCATCCAACGTCACCTTGGCCCAGGATGTCGAGATCTCCATGTCCCCAAGATTTTTTTTCCAGATAATGCTGGTCGGAACTGGTGCACTCTCGGCGGGTGAGCCATGTATCAGCAATACTTTGCCGGGAAATTTTGCGGCTAATGTATTAATCGTGTGGCGCATTTCAACAAAACCATCGCGTTTGACATTGAAATCAAATAGTCGACGACGCTGCGTTTCCAATGGATCACCATCACAAAATAAAACGATCCCGCCAGACTGCTTTTGCGCCGCAATCACAAAAACCCGTTGCAGCCAATCTCGATTAGCGATGAGCCTGTCCTCGAACTCGCTGTTGCGGCCACCTTCGGCCATGTAATGATTATTCCGGCCCGGTAAATTGATGGTCGCAAACATCACATTGCCGATTTCCCAGCGTGCGTTTTCCACGTAGCTGCGAAACTTTGGTGAGGTTGATTGGCGATTTAAGGGGATACGCGTACCGCCTAGCGAAAAATCGTCAGCAAAAAATAACTCTCTAATCCGATTGATGCGTTCGAATGAGGTGGAACGTCCAGCCTCGTTTTTGCAGGCAACCCAATCGCTGGCCGCGAGCGAAACGATTAAGCCGTTTTTTGCGCTATTGAGTAAGGTTTTACGTTGTTGATACATCCGGTCCGTGCATGGTTCACGGTCTGACTTGATCCCGTTGGCGACCACGAAGGCCAAATTTTCATCATCCGTCTCGCTGATCGCCGTGCGCAAAGCAAGCTCGTCTGACGTGTTACGAAAAGGATGGCCGATAACGCCAAAACTAAAGGAATTTGTCTGCGGCAAATCGTTCGCAATGGCAGGCGTGGAAAGCGTAAAAAGTCCCAGCACAAGCATTGCCGCCTTCGCTGTCGCTTTTACACACATGTCAGGCAAGTTCATGCTACGTGCTCAAGGGCGGTGTCCTCATCGCCCAAACTCAGCTGTTTGAGTCGATATAAATGCGCCAAAGCCTCCCGCGGCGTGAGCGCATCCGGATCAATCATCGCCAGCGCCGCCATCAATGCCAGCGCCTGTTCGCTTTCAATCGGATTACCTGGCGTAAGTGCGACCTCTGCCGCATCGTTTTCCACCTGAGGATGTGCAAACAAATCAAATTGCGGCGTCGCCTGCACCGATTGCGACTCCAGCAAAGCCAGATGTTTACGTGCCGCGCGTATCACCGGCGCAGGTACGCCAGCCAATTGCGCTACCTGCAAACCGTAACTTTGCGAGGCCGGACCGGGCTGGACGGCATGCAAAAATACAATGCTGTCCTTATGCTCAACCGCTGACAAATGCACATTGGCCGCCGTTGCATGGATATCGGGCAATTGCGTGAGCTCAAAATAATGCGTCGCAAACAGTGTGAAGCTGCGCGTGACCTCAATCAATTGCTTGGCAATCGCCCACGCCAGCGCCAGCCCATCAAAGGTTGAAGTGCCGCGTCCGACTTCATCCATGAGGACGAGCGAGCTTTCACTGGCACCATTGAGGATCGCCGCCGATTCGGTCATCTCGACCATGAAAGTAGAGCGTCCGCCAGCGAGATCGTCAGCCGCGCCAATCCGGGTAAAGATGCGATCGATCGGACCGATGACCGCGCTGCTGGCCGGGACGTAACTGCCGACATAGGCCAACAACGTAATCAACGCCACCTGGCGCATAAAGGTCGATTTACCGCCCATATTCGGGCCGGTGATTAGCAGCAATTTATGCTCAGCCGAGAGCGCGCAATCATTGGCGATGAAGTGCTCAATCTGCTTTTCCACCACCGGATGGCGCCCCTGTTTAATCTGAATCGCCGGATGGACGACCAGTTGCGGGGCGCACCAGTCATGGCGCGAAGCGTGATCGGCCAAGGCCACTAACGTATCGATTTGCGCTAACGCTTGGGCGATGGTTTGCAGCGTGCCGATATGATGAGCCAAATCTTGCAAGACCTGTTCGTACAGCACTTTTTCCCTGATCAATGCGCGTTCTTGCGCCGACAAAGCCTTGTCTTCAAAGGCTTTCAGTTCTGGCGTGATGTAACGTTCAGCGTTTTTCAGGGTTTGGCGACGGCGGTAATCGTCCGGTACTTTATCGGTCTGGCCGTGTGTGACTTCGATATAAAAACCGTGGACTTTATTGTATTCAACCCGCAGATTGGCTATTCCGGTGCGTGCCCGTTCGCGGGTTTCCAGATCGATCAGAAACTGACCGGCGTTCTCCGACAATCCACGCAACTCATCCAGATCGGCATCGAATCCGGCGGCAATGACGCCACCGTCGCGGACCATCGTGGCCGGTTCGCTGGCGATGGCACGCTGCATTAATGTCAGGCAGTCGATGGGCGTTGTTAATGCATCATGCAGCGAGCCCAATAAGGGCGTGAGCATGTCGTCATCCGTATTGCAAGCGGCGATGCCTGCGCGAATCGTGTCCAATTGTTGCAAGCCATCGCGCAATCCCGCCAAGTCACGCGGGCGCGCTGACAACAAGGCGATACGGGTGGTGATGCGTTCAATATCAGGGATTGCGGCTAGTGTGGCCGACAAACCGGCCCCGGCATCGGCCTCGATCAACGCGCCGATTGCCGCGTGCCGACCTTGCGCCACTGACTGCGCGCGTCTGGCGTGGTGCAGCCAATGGCGCAACAAACGCGATCCCATCGCGGTTCGGCAATGGTCCAACAAGGAAAATAATGTCGGCGCGCCGGATGCGGCGTCTTCACCGCGTATGGTTTCGGTCAGCTCCAGATTGCGGCGCGTGGCGGCGTCCAATCCGATGAATTCATTTTCTGTCTCGACCGTCAGTGCGCGTACGTGCTGCAAGCCCTTGCCCTGGGTCGATTGCGCATAGCGCAGTAACGCGCCAGCCGCACCGATAGCGGTGCTTAGGTCCTCGGCACCAAAGCCGCTTAAGGTGCTCACGGCGAGTTGATCGAGCAAGGCTTTTTGTCCATTGGCGACGTCAAAATGCCAGTCGGGTACCGTCGTCGCCTTGTTGATCAGCGCCAGTCCGTGCGTCGTACTCAGGATCGGACTGGCAAGGTCGGCAATCAGGATTTCAACTGCGGCGATGCGTTCTAACTCATGCTTGAGGCGCACGTCCAGCGCTTTGATCTCGCCGCTGAACTCCATCATCTTCAACGCGCCGCTCGCCATTGAGAGCCATGCCAGCCCAACGGTCGCCGTCTTGCGTTGTTTGTGCTGAGAAAAATATAGCGCCAAAAGCGGTTGCTCGGATTTTTCCGGCAACAGATTGGAGTCCGACAATGTTCCCGGCGTGATGACGCGCAAGACTTTGCGCTCGACGATGCCTTTACTGGTGGCCGGGTCACCGATTTGTTCGCACAGCGCAACCGATTCACCGATCTTGACTAACTTGGCCAGATATTGATCGGCAGCATGAAACGGCACGCCGCACATTCTGATCGGCGCGCCGTTGTAGGTGCCGCGAGACGTCAGCGTAATACCCAGCAGGCGCGAGGCTTTTTCTGCATCTTCAAAAAACAGCTCATAAAAATCGCCCATCCGAAAGAAAACCAGCGTCGTCGGATACTCGGCCTTGATGCCAAGATATTGGGCCATGCCCGGTGATATTTTGAGTTTTTCTACAGTCATCCGGTGACCACGCGTAGGTTATTGACTAGTTCATGGAACATTTTTATCTTTCAAAACAATCTAAAGTATTTTCTTGGATACTGTTGCAAGTAAATAATGTATTTTCTTTAATGCTGTTGCAAGTAACTGATTTTAAATAGTTAACCAATTAAGTGCGCCCAAACCAGCTTTTCGACCAGAAGCAAAACAGGCCGTCAATAAATAGCCGCCCGTGGGCGCTTCCCAGTCGAGCATTTCACCAGCGCAAAACATCCCCGGCATGGCGTTGAGCATCAGATCTTGGTTAAGCCCGTCAAATATCACGCCGCCCGCGCTGCTGATGGCTTCGTCTATCGGTCTCGCTGTTATCAGGGTAATCGGTAGCGCCTTAATAGTCAGCGCAAGTCTGGCCGGGTCGGTAAATGCGTCGGCGGCGAACTCGCGCAGCAGGCCGACTTTGACGCCTTTTAAACCAAGTCGGCTTTGCAAATGGCCAGACCATGAACGCGCCCCACGTGGATGTGCAACTTCGGCAAGTACGCGTTGTGGCGACCAATCTGGAAGTAGATCGAGATGCAGTCGAGCGCTGCCGTGGCTGGCGATCCGGTCGCGCAGGCGTGCCGAAATGGCATAGATCAAACTACCTTCCACGCCATCTGCACTGACCACGCATTCGCCTTGTTTGTAAAAAGTATTGGTTTTATCCGGACTGTCATCGAAATCGGGCAGGGCGATGGCGATAGATTTTAGATACTGACCGGCAAAGCGTTCCTGAAAATACGCGCTCCATGCAACGTTAAAACCACAGTTCGATGGCAATAATGGCGCGACCGTAATGTGACGTTGCTTGAGCAAATCAACCCAGGCACCGGTTGAACCCAATCGCGCCCAACTGCCGCCACCGAGCGCCAAAACGGTCGCATCGGCGACGATGGACTGCGCACCCTCCGGCGTCGCAAAACACAGACTGCCATCTTCGTCCCAGCCAGTCCAACGATGCCGCATATGAAATTGCACGCCAGCCAGACGCAGACGATGCAGCCAGGCACGCAATAGCGGCGCGGCTTTCATATCGGTCGGAAATACGCGGCCTGATGATCCGATGAAAGTATCGATGCCGAGCGACTGAACCCAATGACGCAATGCCTCTGGGCCGAACGCTTCTAACAATGGCGCAATGTGTTGTTCACGCCCGGCATAACGCGATAAAAAATCGGTATAAGGCTCTGCGTGCGTGATATTCATCCCGCCTTTACCGGCCAGCAAAAATTTGCGACCTGCTGACGGCATGGCATCGTACACACAGACCTCGACGCCACCGGCGATCAATATTTCAGCGGCCATTAATCCGGCGGGACCTCCGCCAATAACAGCGACTTTAGGTGTGCGGGAAGCGGGCTGGGGAATCATGCAATCTTTTAGGAGGGGGAGGGCTGTTTTAAAAAATC
>NZ_JBRIIQ010000110.1:0-12943 GCF_052976905.1 Glaciimonas sp. GG7
GTCTCCGACTCAGTAGTTCTATGCCGAGTACCACGGACAAGCACGAATCGATCTGAAATGGTGAACAACGCAATCGACCATTCCGAGGCGGAGTCCGTGCTTGTGAAAATGACCAGGAACGCTCTGTTTTCCGAATGCACGGTATGCGATCTCGGAACCGGCATTTTTCTTAAAATTCAGCAAGCGTTGAATCTCTACGATACCCGTGAAGCAATTCTTGAACTAGCCAAAGGGAAGTTCACAACCGACCCTGCCAACCATTCAGGGGAGGGAATATTTTTTTCTTCGAAAATGTTCGATCGTTTCATGATTCTTTCAGATGGACTTTCCTTCGTACATCTTGACAATGACGGTCCTGATGTCCTTCTTACGCGGGAAGTTGCGATGAAGGGAACTCAGATCATCATGCGCCTCGATAACGACAGTACCCACACAACGAAAGAAATTTTCGATAAATTTGCTCTTCCGGAAGACTTTTCATTTGCAAAAACAATCGTCCCGGTAAAGCTGGCCCAACATGAGGGCGAGACGCTGGTTTCTCGTTCGCAGGCAAAGCGGCTGACCCGGAGGTTTGAACGTTTTCAAACCGTCATACTGGATTTTGACGGTGTTGCAGAAATCGGACAGGCTTTTGCAGACGAAGTTTTTCGCGTATTTGCCAATGCTCATCCGAGCCTGAGCATGGTTCCAATGGGGATGACAGATGCCGTCAAAGCGATGATTAAACGCGTGCAGAATCCGACATAGTTCTTAACCTCGCTGCAGAGACGGAGAAAATAATTCTGCAATCGTGTATAGGGAGGGAAATGCGGGGGAATGGTTGTTTTTTCAACATAAAGATGCCAATAAAAGTTAGTATTTTTGCTCCATTGCAATAACTTCTGAGTTGATTATAGTTTCTATGTTGCAACTTAATTCGCTATCAGCGGGTTGTTCAACATTAACTGTTTCAGGAGATGCAAAATGAACTTCAAACTTCAAACTTCAAAATTCCTAAAGAGTACATGTTGTGTAGCTGTCATGACTTTGGCAACATCTGGCATTGCAAATGCAAAAACCTGGACTTGCTACATAGAAACAGGACTGCTCGGGCTTATTACGCTTCCGGAAATTCAAGGCGATACTGTAAATGATGCAATGTTAGTAGTTAAAGACATCCTCACGCTGGTTCCAATAACTGGAACTGGAAGCAGCAGCATTGATGTTTATTGCATACCAGTCAAAGGTTCATAAAATCAAGTTGCGTTAAAAGAGGGGCGGCATTTCAATTGAGGCCCCTCGTCGCAGATTAACCCACATCCTGCATCATCACGCTCCACACTTTTTTGCCATATCCCTCATAACAAGACCGCCAGTACATATTCATTCTGTTGATTATCAGGATTTTCATTTCAACGTCATCAAACCGTCATCCAATTTTCATACGCCTGACATATTCAGTAGCGATACTTCGCCTACTCATGACGTGTAGTTTTATGCACGCAGCGTTTTGTTTCCTACCGATTGGTGATAAAAATGATGCTAGAAATTGATGGCTTGTCGAAAACTTTCCGAGGTGGTTTTAAGGCACTTAATCAGGTCAGCTTGTCTTTCAAATCGGGTGAAATGGTCGCCCTGATCGGCGCTTCCGGCTCTGGAAAATCGACCTTGCTACGGCATTTATCGGGCCTGATGGCAGCCGACGTCGGTGACGTCCACATCGATGGTCAGCCAGTTCAACAGAACGGCGTCATTAATCGCAACATCCGTGCTGTGCGCGCCAATGTCGGCTTTGTATTCCAGCAATTTAATCTGGTCGGCCGCTTGCCTGTCCTGACCAACGTATTGACAGGCGGCTTGTCGCGCATGCCGCTGTGGCGCAGTTGCTTCAAGCTATTTACCGCCGAAGAAAAAGCCTGGGGACTGGCGGCACTGGCACGGGTGGGGATTGCGGATCACGCTTACAAGCGCGCCTCAGCCTTATCCGGCGGCCAGCAACAGCGCGCCGCCATTGCGCGCAGCATTGTCCAAAAAGCCAAAATCGTCCTCGCCGATGAACCGATCGCATCACTAGACCCGGAGTCTGCACGACGCGTGATGCAAACGCTGGCCGACCTTAATCGCGAAGATGGCACCACCGTCATCGTCTCGCTGCATCAGGTGGATGTCGCTTTACGATTCTGCCGCCGCACCATCGCACTGAGCAAAGGCCACGTGGTGTATGACGGCCCGTCCAGTGCTTTAACCGAGCAAATGCTGCGCGAACTGTACGGCACGGAAGCCGAAGATATTTTAGGCGGCTCCAATACATTAACGCGTCCCAGAATCGACGTACCCACCATCTTCGATACCGCAAGTGCCATGGCTGCGGCCTGAAAATCAACTTGCTTACCAAGCTTAACAATCTCTCTAATCCACCTTCGATCAAGGTTCCTATCATGTTTAAAAAACTCATTTCCACCGCTGTCATGGCTTGCGCTGTGTTCGGTGCTTCATCTGTGCACGCGCAAGAGGCAGAAAAAGTCCTGAACTTCGGCATCATCTCCACCGAATCATCCAAAAATCTCAAGCAAGACTGGCAGCCAGTGTTGGATGAGCTCAGCAAAAAAATCGGCATGAAAGTCAACGGCTTCTTTGCCTCCGATTATGCCGGCATCATTGAGGGCATGCGTTTCGGTAAAGTCCAGATGGCGTGGTTTGGTAACAAATCAGCGATGGAAGCGGTAGACCGTGCCGGTGCCGAAGTGTTTGCGCGCGTCGTCAATCCAGACGGCTCGGAAGGCTATTTCAGCATGGTCGGTGTAAACAAAGACAGTCCGATCACCAGCATCGACGACCTGATCAAAAATGCGAAAACACTCAACTTCGGCATTGGTGACCCAAACTCAACTTCCGGATTCTTAGTCCCGAGTTACTATATTTTTGCCAAAAATAATCTGGACTCAAAGACCACATTCAAAACCATCCGCAGTGCCAATCATGAGTCGAATATTCTGGCCGTTGCCAACAAGCAAGTCGATGCAGCGGTGTTTGCGTCCGACACGATGGACCGTATTGTCGCCCGTCAGCCAGACATCGCCAGCAAAGTGCGCGTCATCTGGAAGTCCCCGCTGATCGCTGCCGATCCACTGGTATGGCGTAAAGATATGCCGACAGCGACCAAGGAAAAAATCAAAGATTTCTTCCTGAACTATGGTCGTACAGGACCGAATGTGGCCCAAGAAAAAGCACAATTGGAAAAGCTGCAATTTAGCGGTTTTAAAGAATCTAGCGATGCGCAACTGATGCCAGTGCGCCAGCTCGAATTATTCAAAGACAAAAATAAAATCGAAGCCGACACCACACTCAACGTCGATGAAAAGAAAGCCAAGCTAGACGACATCGAACGCAAATTGAACGCACTGGCAAAAGCATAAATAATGACCACGTTAGCGCCATCGAAAATGCACGCCGCTGCGGTTAAAACGGCACCGCCGATACCGCCTAAGCAGTCTGTAGGACGAAGTCTGTTTTGGGTCGTTCTGATGGCGATCTTGCTCGCCTCCTGGAAAGGCGCGGACATGCGGCCATGGGAGTTGCTGCGCGATAGCGGCAACATGGGAACCTACGCGTCGAGTTTTTTTCCACCGGATTTTCGTGATTGGAAAATCTATCTGGAAGAAATGCTGGTGACCGTGCAGATCGCGGTCTGGGGTACGGCGTTGGCGGTGGTCTGTGCGGTCCCGTGCGGTTTGCTGGCGTCATCGAATATTGCACCGCCGTGGATCAGCCAGCCGGTACGTCGCTTGATGGACGCCGCACGCGCCATCAATGAAATGGTGTTTGCGATGCTATTTGTGGTGGCCGTCGGACTAGGCCCCTTTGCCGGCGTCCTGGCGTTGTTTGTGGCCACCACCGGGACGCTATCGAAATTATTCTCAGAAGCCGTCGAGGCCATCGATCCGCAACCGGTTGAAGGCATACGCGCAACCGGTGCGCACGCGTTGGAAGAAATCGTCTTCGGGGTCTTGCCGCAAGTCATGCCGCTGTGGATTTCTTACGTGTTGTATCGCTTTGAAGCAAACGTGCGCTCAGCGACGGTTGTTGGCATGGTCGGCGCGGGCGGGATCGGCGTGATTTTGTGGGAAGTAATTCGCAGCTTTGAATATGCGCAAACCTGTGCTGTGCTGCTGATGATTATAGTGACGGTCACGGTGATTGATCTGGCCTCGTCGCGCTTGCGTAAATTGTTTATTTAAATAACGGTTGTTTGTATCATTTGAGTCCGACGACCAAGGCCGGAAACTGGTAAATTGCCATCACTATTAATGGCAGTACTAGGGCTAACGTTTATGGATATGGATCTGATCACCCTTACTTCGGCCGATGGGGCGCAAGTTAGCCTGTCGTTGCATGGCGCGCACGTTTGTTCCTGGCGCACCCCTGACGGCATCGAGCGTTTGTTTTTGAGTCCGCTGAGTCAGTTGGATGGCTCGGCGGCTATCCGTGGGGGTATTCCCGTCGTCTTTCCGCAGTTTGCCAACCGTGGAATGTTGCCCAAGCATGGCATTGCCCGTACTGCGCAATGGACCTTGGTTGCCTCAGAAGTACGTGAGAATGGCGATGGGTTTATGCATCTGACGATGCACGATTCGGCGCAAACGTTGCTGCAATTCCCCTATCGTTTTACGCTCGATCTGCAGGTCACATTTTCTGGCATCGTCTTAACTACCACCTTATCTGTGACCAATACCGATACGCAATCTTTCGATTTTGCGTGTGCTTTGCATACGTATTTTGCGGCGCAGATTGCTCAGGTATCGATTCGTGGACTGAGTACCTCACGTTATGAAAACAGCTTGAATAATGGTGATCTGCGCTTCGATGACAATAGCTTGCTGGGCATCCATGCCGAAGTCGATAGTCTGTTTTTTGGTGTAGAAGGCGCGGTTGAATTGATGACTGATGACAGCGTGGTGACGGTGCAACAAACTGGTTTTTCAGATGTGGTGGTCTGGAACCCGTGGGCGCATGGTAGCGCCGCGATTGCTGACTTGGAAGACGATGCATATCAACATTATGTTTGCATCGAATCCGCCGTCATCGAACATCCGATCACGCTGGCTGCGGGTGCGCAATGGCGCGGGCAGCAGCAACTTAGTGCTGTGTCGAAAAAATAGCCAGCAGTTGATGGCCCGCAACCTCAATCGGGCCACTGTTATCGATGTGCATCATGCCATCGCCATCGATTGTTTCTTCAGGGCTAAATTCGGCACTTCGTAACAAACGGCTTTCCAGCGCCGCGCCAGTTTCGCGTTGCCGCTTTTCTATGCGTTGCCGAATCAATTGCGCGTCGGCGGATATCCAAATAATCTGCGCTTGCGGAAATAATGCACGCAATTGCGGGATGTATTGGCGCGAGCCGTTAACGATGACATCGCAACCCGCTTTCAATGTCGCTTCGACCCCGCGCCGGATGCCGTAATGGGTATCGTTGGCTTGCCACGCCATGCTGAATTCATCCATTTCTGCGGCTTGAAAAAAGTCATCCCGGGTCATGCTTTCGTGCGCTTCACTGGCGTGTGCCGCACGCGTGACGCTGCGTTGTGCAAACACAATTCCGGCGCTCTCCGGCAATCGCGGTTGCACCCACTGCAATAGCGTATCTTTGCCTACGCCGGAGGGGCCGACCACAAAAAACAAGCGACCTTCGACCGGAACATGCATGGCGTCGTCCTGTTGCAAAACGGAATTTCTCAAAAAAGGAAAATGCTTCCACACCGTCATCGGCGCACCCGGTTCTGACTCTTTAAAAATGCTCAGGCCATCGATGATTAGCAGGGTTGTCAGTGCCTGCGCAAAACAGGTTTCGGCAGTTGCACGGATGGCGGCAACAGTGGCGTCATCGTATGTCGTCAATGCATGCGTCAAGGTTAAATGGAAACGATATTCCTCTTCGGTATAGGGATAGCCCCAGCGTGCATTGAGGGCAGTTTGACGCGGGGTCAGGTCAGCTTTCTGACGCTTTGCTAGTTCTGCCGCAGACGGTGCGGCTCTGAGTAAATCGAAATACGTGACACAACGCATCGCCAATGCACTGATCTGATCTTTGCTCAGCGGGTCCATCGTTTGCAGCGCCAAAAAATTCCCTAGTAGATGAATGCCAACCTCTTTTACTGGCAACGGTGTTTGCAAGAGGGAGAACGCTTGCGCCATGGCGACCAGATCGTTTTCGGAAAATCCTTGGGCCAATCGAAACGGTGCTTTGAGCGTGGCATGAAATCCATAACGACGCGCATCAGCTGTCAGCTGCTGGCATGCTAGCGGTGAGCATCCTGTGATCTCTGGTGGTGATGACGACACGTTCGTTGCCGCATCACGACCCAGCCAGCGACTGCCTGCGGTCCACCAGGCGGGGCTGGTTATCGGCGCAAAATAGAGCGCATAACGTGGGGCGGATGTTGCCGAATGGGATGTTGGATTGGTCATGGAAGTCGCGCTGGGAGAGGCATCAAATTCAAACAGGATAGCGTCCCATTGTTACCGCTTATTGACATTGATGCAGACATTATTTTCGTCCCGATGTCATCAAGATTTAACATTCCGATGTTTCAATGGAGGAATGGAATCTCAAATAAATACTGACACGCATCAGGCCCGTGCGGCTTGGATGTCGTTATTGGCGAAAGCCCCGGCTGCTGTTTTAAACGCGGCGGTAACTGACTATACCCACCAGCATGGCGCACTTCCTGCGCATGTCTGGTTGCGCCGCCCGGAGATGGGACTCGCCATGGTGCGTGCGCGGACTGGCGGGACGGGGCAGCAATTTAATCTTGGCGAAATGTCTGTCACGCGTTGTGCGTTGCGTTTGCCATCCGGGCACATGGGTGTGGCTTACGTCGCCGGGCGCGATGCGCAGCATGCCGAATGGGCTGCAGTGTTTGATGCCTTGCTACAAAGCGACGCCGCAGCGCAGGTTGCGCAAATAGTCTTGCAACCGGTAGCCCAAGCGCTGGCTGCGCAGCGTGCGTTGACCGAAGCGCGGGCCGCTGTGACCAAGGTTGATTTTATGACGATGGTCAGAGGAGAAAACGCATGAGTGCGCTCGCAGAAACGGCACTTTTACCCGCCTGGGACGACCCGGTGCACGATGCCCAATCGACCTTTCGCTCTGTCTTAAAAGCGTTGTCTGAGCCAGGGTTGATACACATAATCGCCTCCGATATGCAAAGCCCACCATCGTTGTTTTTATCGACTACCGCGCTCTGTCTGGCGCTGGCCGATATGGACACTGCGCTGTGGCTGGATCCGGGCGCGAACAACGCTGCGCTGCGGGCGTATCTGCGTTTTCATTGTGGCTGCCAGTTAGTTGAGGATGCGGCGCTGGCGACTTTTGCGGTGATCACTGATCCGCTGCAATTAACCGAACAATGGGAAAAATTTGCACGCGGGACGATGGAATATCCAGATCGTTCGACCACTGTTTTTGTGCAAGTACCGAGTTTGGTGGATGGCCCGCCGCGTAGGTTGTCTGGCCCTGGGATTGCACATCAGCGCGTCATTCACGTAGCGGGGTTGCCGGAGAATTTTGATGCGCTGTGGCAAACCAATACAGATGGATTTCCGCTCGGCATTGACGTGGTGTTTTGCCATGGATCAAGCATTCTTGGTTTGCCACGTACCACGCAGATTTAAACGGGAGTAAGGCTATGTATGTTGCAGTCAAAGGTGGCGAAAAAGCCATCGAAGAATCGTATCTGGCATTAGCGCGTGCGCGTCGTGGTGACCCCGCATTGCCGGAGCTGACAGTGGCGCAAATTCGTGAGCAAATGCCGTTGGCGGTGGCGCGCGTGATGACCGAAGGATCGCTGTATGACCGCGATCTGGCGGCACTGGCGATCAAGCAGGCCAGCGGTGATTTGATGGAGGCGATTTTTTTGTTGCGGGCGTATCGCACGACCTTGCCGCGATTGCTTTCAACGCTGCCTTTGGATACGGCAAAGATGGTGATTGAGCGCCGTATTTCAGGAACCTTTAAGGATGTCCCGGGCGGTCAGATTTTAGGTGCGACGTACGACTATACACAGCGCTTGCTGGATTTTTCATTGGCTGCGGAGGCGACGTTGCAAGTCGTTGGCGATAAGGTGCAAGCGCCAGAAGTTAAGACGGTATTGGCACAAGAAAATTATTCCACCATGCCACGCGTATTGGACTTTTTGAATGCCGAAGGATTGATCGAGCAGGATGTGATTCCAAAGGGCGATCCGGCACCGGGCGACTTGACACGGGACCCGTTGGCGTTTCCTGCGCAACGCGATATTCGGTTGCAAAACCTGGCGCGTGCGGATGAAGGATTCGTGTTGGCAATGGCCTATTCGACCCAACGCGGCTATGCCAACAGTCATCCGTTTGCGGGAGAAATACGGCATGGAAAAGTCAGCGTAGAGGTGATTCCCGAAGAGCTAGGTTTTGCCATCGAGATCGGCGACATTGAGATCACCGAGTGCCAGATGGTGAATCAGTTTTCGGGCTCGCATACCGAACCGGCGCGCTTCACGCGAGGCTACGGATTAACCTTCGGCTACAACGAGCGCAAGGTGATTGCGATGGGATTAATGGATCGTACCTTGCGTTGTCAAGAGCTGGGCGAAGAGGCGACATCCCCGGCGCAAATGGCTGAGTTTGTGTTGTACCACTCGGACAATGTAGAGGCGTCGGGCTTTTTGCAACATTTGAAGCTGCCGCATTATGTCGATTTTCAGGCGGAGCTCAATTTAATACGGGCGTTGCGCCGTCAATCTGCGGAGGTTGCCGAGGCGGCTGAGGCCGCAAAAATGACCACTACCGCGTCACATGTTGATGTACAGAAAGCCGCTTGATGAATACGACGACGGAACAATCACACGCACAAGCGGCCATGCAACCCGAGGCCGGTTATAACTTCGCGTATCTGGATGAACAAACCAAACGCATGATTCGTCGCGCTATTTTGAAAGCGGTGGCGATTCCCGGTTATCAGGTGCCGTTTGGCGGGCGTGAAATGCCGCTGCCTTACGGTTGGGGCACCGGCGGGATTCAGGTCACTGCTGCCGTGATCGGACGCACGGATGTGTTGAAGGTCATCGATCAGGGTTCCGACGATACGACTAACGCGGTCAATATCCGACGATTTTTTCGACGTACCACTGGTGTGGCGACGACTGAGAGAACGACGGAGGCGACCTTGATTCAGACCCGTCATCGAATTCCTGAGACGCCGTTGTCGGCGGATCAAATCATGATTTATCAAGTCCCGATTCCAGAGCCGCTACGCTGGCTGGAACCAAGCGAGCAGCAGACCCGCAAGCTGCACGCGATGGCCGACTACGGCTTGATGAGTGTGGAGTTGTATGAGGATATTGCGCGCATGGGCAAGATTGCGACGGCCTACGATTATCCGGTGATCGTCAACCATCGCTACATGATGCGGCCCTCGCCGATTCCTAAATTCGACAATCCAAAACTCGATCAGTGTCCGGCCTTGCAGCTCTTTGGCGCGGGACGTGAAAAGCGCATTTATGCCGTGCCGCCTTACACCTCGGTCAAGAGTCTGGATTTTGAAGACTATCCATTTGAGATCGAAAGCTGGGAGCAGAGTTGCAGTTTATGCGGCGCTGAGAATAGTTTTCTCGATGAAATGATTGTCGATGATGAGGGCGCACGTTTGTATGTGTGCAGCGATACCGATTATTGCCATCAGCGGGTGGCAGCATGATGTCTGCTTTGGCGACACCACTCTTAGCGGCTGAGAATCTGAGTCATCGCTTTGGTGATTTTTTGGCGTGCGACACGATTAATTTGCAACTGTATCCCGGTGAAGTGTTAGGGATAGTGGGCGAATCAGGATCGGGAAAAAGTACCTTGCTGAATTGTCTGGCGGGACATCTTGTGCCGAGTTCGGGACGCGTATTATTTTCGACCCGGCATGAAGGAATCGTCGATCTGTATCAAATCAGTGAAGCGCGTCGTCGGTTGTTGTCGCGTACCGATTGGGGCTTTGTGCATCAAAGCGCGCGCGATGGTTTGCGTGCGAATGTATCGGCTGGGGCTAATGTGGGTGAGCGCTTGATGGCGGTCGGTTCGCGCCATTACGGACAGATACGCGAAGAGGCCTTGCACTGGCTGGAGCGGGTCGAAATCGATGCAAATCGGATCGATGATTTGCCGCGCCATTTTTCAGGCGGGATGCAGCAGCGCTTGCAGATTGCACGCAACCTGGTGACCAAGCCACGGCTGATTTTTATGGATGAACCGACGGCGAGTCTGGACGTATCGGTGCAGGCACGATTGCTGGATTTGTTGCGCCAACTGGTGTCGCAATTGCACGTCGCAGCGGTCATCGTTACGCACGATCTGGCGGTGGCCCGATTGCTGGCGCATCGCTTGATGGTGATGCGCAACGGACAGGTTGTGGAGCACGGATTGACGGATCAGGTGCTGGATGATCCGCAGCATCCTTATACGCAATTGTTGGTGTCTTCCGTATTACAAGCTTAGGAAAACAAGATGACCGCATTAAGACGCATTGAAGTAAGGCAGCTTTCTAAAGAATTCATGCTGCATCTGCAAGGCGGTTTGCACATGCCGATTTTTTCGCAGGTTGACATGGATGTGGACGCCGGTGAGTGTGTGGTGATCCATGCGCCATCCGGCGCAGGCAAGAGTACATTGCTGCGTTGTCTGTATGCAAATTATCGGGCCAGTAGCGGCAGCGTCAAGATCCGTCACGCTATGCAAAATGGCACTGACTGGGTCGATTTGACGAACGCCTCGCCGCAGCAAATACACGCGGTACGACACACTACGTTAGGCTTTGTGACCCAGTTTTTGCGGGTCATTCCACGCATTACGACGCTCGATCTGGTGGCCGAGCCGTTGATCGTCAAAGGCATGGCAATTGACGAGGCGCAGGATCTGGCTAAAGGGTGGTTATCGCGATTAAAAATTCCTGCGCGGTTGTGGCACGTCCCACCAGCGACGTTTTCTGGCGGTGAGCAGCAAAGAGTGAATATTGCGCGTACGCTTATTAGCGATTTCCCGATATTGTTGCTGGATGAGCCAACAGCGTCGCTCGATGAAGGCAACCGCGATACAGTCATCGATATGATTCAGGAGGCCTGTGAACGTGGGACTGCCGTGGTGGGGATTTTTCATGACGAATATGTCCGTCGTGCGTTGGCAACGCGATTGTTTTCGCTTGCGGCGATACCATCGGTAGAATTGACTGAAGCCGATTGAATTGACGTTTCTCTTTGACTCTGAATGATCCTTCATGACCACTATTCCTACTATTAAAAACGCCCGTATCGTTACGGCGCAAGAGCAGTTTGTCGGCAGCCTATCGGTGGCCGCTGGTGTGATCGACAGCATATCGGCTGGCGCCTCACAGGTTGGCGAGGATTGGGAGGGCGATTATCTGATGCCCGGTCTGGTCGAGTTGCATACCGATAATCTTGAGAAGCATTTGATGCCGCGCCCAAAAGTGAACTGGCCGATATTGCCTGCTATTTTGGCGCATGACGCGCAGATTGCGGCGGCCGGGATTACTACCGTGCTCGACGCACTAGGCGTGGGCGATATCGATCCTGAAAGTGTGCGTAGTACTTTGCTGGCGTCGTGCGTTGTGAATTTGCAACGCGCTCGTGCTGCCGGTCTGTTGCGGGTGGATCACTATTTGCATTTGCGGCTGGAGTTGGCGGAAGAAAATTTGGAGGCAATGTTTTCACCATTTCTGAACGATCCGACCTTAAAGCTAGTCTCATTGATGGACCACACGCCCGGCCAGCGGCAGTGGACGGACATTAGCCAATATCGCATCTATACCACCGGCAAACGCGGATGGAGTAACGAGAAAGTCGATTCCATGCTGGAGGATTTGCTGGAGCGGCAAGTACGCTACGCCGATGATAATCGCCGCAAGATCGTCAATAATTGTCATAAGGTCTCCATGCCGATGGCGACCCACGATGACACCACCGCCGAGCATGTCACCGAAGGTGTCGCTGAAGGCATCAATATTTGCGAATTTCCGACCACGATGATTGCGGCGCACACCGCACGTCAGCACGGCCTGGGCATTATTATGGGCGCGCCGAATGTCGTGCGCGGCGGTTCGCATTCGGGCAATATTTCGGCCACTGAGTTGGCGCGTGCCGATTTGCTCGATGTGCTGTCATCGGACTATGTTCCGGCGAGCTTGCTGCATGCGGCTTTTTTGTTGCAAAAAGAGGGTTTCAGTTTGCCGAAAGCGATCAATACCGTCTCGCTCAATCCGGCGCGGATGATCGGGTTTACGGACCGTGGTGAAATTGCGCCGGGTCTGAAGGCAGATTTTTTACGGGTGCGTGTGGTCGATGATATTCCGGTGATTTTGCAGGTGTGGAAGAATGGGCAGCGGGTGATTTAGGTGGTCTGAGTTGGATAGCAAAACGGCGAACTCTTTGTTCGCCGTTTGGTTTTGCGAGATGGCTAGAACGATAGAGCGTTAATCAAAGCGCCCGTCAGCCATAGCAAAAGCCCGGATGAAATCGATCGCCGGTAAACGTTTCCCCCCCGGTTTTTGCAAGACGCTCAGTCGCAAAGCATCTTTGCCGCAGGCGACCAAAACGCCATTTTGCGCATCGGCGCTGATGATTTCGCCCGGGTTGTGATGGCCGTTGTGGGCCACAAATTGCGCCTCCCATATTTTTATCGTGACGCCGCCGAAGGTGCCGAATGCGCCCGGGAATGGATTAAACGCCCGAATTTTTCGCGCTAAGACATCGGCTTCCAGACCAAAATCCAACGCCGCTTCTTCTTTACTGATCTTGGCTGCGTAAGTGACGCCGACTTCCGGTTGCGGTGTTGCGCCCAGCGTGTTTTCTTCTAACATCCGTAGCGCGTCAACGATCATTTTGCCGCCGAGTTCGGCTAACTTGTCGTGCAAGCTACCGGTGCTGTCATCGGC